>CAXSFF010000613.1:0-3309 GCA_964236035.1 uncultured Acetobacteraceae bacterium | reverse complement strand
CGCGCGGCCTCGACAATGCTCAGCGAGCGCCAGCCGGTCAGGCCGGCCTGCTCGAACGCGGCGGTGATAAGGGCGGCGTCGAACTCGGTGTCATCCATGGTGATCAATTGTGCAACATCCCGGTTCCTGCAAGCTTACCGCGACAACGCGCGCGACCGTTCGGTGGCGGCGGCCACCGCCCGCGACACCAGCGTGGGCCAGGCATCCGGCGCCATCAGCACAGCCAAGGCCCGCTCCGTGGTGCCGCCGGGGCTGGTGACGGCGCGGCGCATCGCGGCCGGGTCCGCGTCGCTGGCGGCCAGCAGCGCGCCCGACCCGGCGACCGTGCGGCGCGCCAGCCGCCGGGCGAGGTCCGCGGGCAATCCCTGCTCGACCGCCGCCGCCGCCAGCAGCTCGGCCAGCAGGAACACGTAAGCCGGCCCGCTGCCCGAGGTGGCGGTTACGGCGTCGATCTGCGCTTCGGCCTCGACCCAGGCGACCTCCCCGGCTGCGGACAGCAGCGCGTCGCACAGGCCGCGCTGGGCCGCTGTCACGCCAGGGCCGGCGAACGCCGCGGTGAAGCCTTCGCCGATCGCGGCCGGCGTGTTCGGCATCGCGCGCACGACGGCGTTCGGGCCGATCAGCCCGGCGATGCCGGCGACCGTTCGCCCCGCCATGATCGAGATCACCGCTGCCCCCGCGCAGAATGCAGCGACCGGCGGGACGGCGCTGTCGGCCGATTGCGGCTTGACCGCCAGCACGACGGCAGCAGGCCGGAACCCGGACGCGATTTCCGCCGCGGAGCCGACCACGGTGACATCCGAGCCAGCCAACGCCGCGGCGGCCGGGGCGGGGTCGACCACGACGCTTGCGGCCAGGCCCTGCTGCCGCCAGCCCGCGAGCAGGGCGCTGCCCATGCGGCCACCGCCCAGCAGAAGGATCGAGGGCAGGCTCACGTCCGAAGCCTCGACTTGCGGCTCACGCCTCGCCGACGCACTCCAGCATGGCCGCCTGCAACGCTTCCGCCGGCGCCTTGCCGCCCCACAGGACGAACTGGAACGCCGGGAAGAACCGCTCGCATTCGGTGATAGCGATGTCGACCATGTCCTCCAGGCTCTCGGCCGACGCGCCCGGCGCCCCGCGCAGCAACACGGAGTGGCGGAACAGCGGCATGCCGTCGTCGCTGTCCATGCCGAAATGGCCGATCCACAGCTTCTCGTTGGCGAGCGCCAGCAGTTCGTAGAGCGCCGTCCGACGGGCCGCCGGCACCTTCAGGTCGAAAGCGCAGGTGAAGTGCATGGCGCTGATCTCCCGCGACCAGGAGAAGTACAGCCCGTAGTCGCACCATTTGCCGGGTGCTTCGGCGGCCATCTCATGGTCGCTGCGGCGGTCGAACACCCAGTCGTTGGCCACGACGATCTGCTCGAGCACGTCGAGCGGGTTGGCGGCATGGTCGGAGGAGGAGAGGCTGATCGTGGTCGGCATTGTGGGGTCTCCCCATTGGAGGGAAAGGCCGGATTAGCGCGCGTGCCCCGGTCGGGAAGGCTGGACGCCTCATGCTCCCGAATCGACGCCAAATCAGACTAACGGGCTATAAGCGCTGGCCGCAAGCCCGGCCGTGCTGCGCTGCGATCAGGGTTCCGTGTCGCCGGGCCGGGTGTTCATCGCCTCCAGCGCCGCGACGCGCAGCTCCAGCGCGTCGAGGCGGGTTTCCGCCGCCTCCTGCCCCGAGCGGGCGTTGGCCGCCAGCTCCTGCGCCGCCTCCAGGTCCTCGCGCCGCACCAGGTCGAACTTGCGGATCATCTCCTCGACCCGGGCGCGGATGGTGGACTCGATCTCGTCGCGCAGCCCCGTGATGGCGGAGAAGGCGCCGCCGGCCACGCCGGCCAGGTCGTCGAAGAAGCGCGGACGTTCGTTCATGGCGGCAAACTCCTGAATCTATCCTAGCGCAGCATGGCACCTTATAACGCGATCCCATGGCGATGAACCTAGCATGATACTGGTGACATGATTTTAGTAACGGGCGGCGCCGGATTCATCGGCTCCAACCTCAACGCGGCCCTGATGCAGGCCGGTCACGAGGTCGCCGTCGTCGACTGGCTCGGCAGCGGCGGCAAGTGGCGGAACCTGGCGGCCCATCCGCCGGCATTGCTGCTGCGTCCGGAGGCGCTGACGGACTTCCTCGCCAGCGAGCCGCCGATCGAGATGGTGTTCCACCTCGGCGCCATCAGCGAGACAACGGCGGTCGACGGCGACCTGGCCTGGGCCACCAACGTCGAGCTGCCGACGACGCTGTGGCGCTGGTGCGCCGCGCGGGGCGTGCGGCTGGTCTACGCATCCTCGGCGGCGACCTATGGCGACGGCGCGGCCGGGTTCGAGGACGACATCGCGGCGCTGCGCACGCTGCGGCCGCGGAACCTGTACGGCTGGACCAAGCACGCCTTCGACCTGCGGGTCGCGCGCATGCTGGCGGCGGGGGAGCCGCGGCCGCCGCAATGGGCCGGGCTGAAGCTGTTCAACGTGTACGGCCCCAACGAGTACCACAAGGGTCCGATGGTCTCCGTGGTGAAGGTCAAGCACGACGACGTGCGCGACGGGCACGCCCCGCGGCTGTTCCGCTCGACCCGGCCCGGGCTTGCCGACGGGCAGCAGATGCGCGATTTCGTCTGGGTCGGCGACGTGGTGGACGTGATGCTCTGGCTGCTGGCCACGCCGGGCGTCAGCGGCCTGTTCAACGTCGGCACGGGGAACGCCCGCAGCTACCAGCACCTCGCCGAGGCGGTGTGCCGCGCCTCCGACGTGCCGGAGCGGGTGGAGTTCGTCGACATGCCCGCCCACCTGCGCGGCGGTTACCAATCCTTCACCCAGGCGACCATGGAGCGGCTGCGCGCCGCGGGCTACGCCAGGCCGTTCACCGTGCTGGAGGACGGCATCAGCCAATACGTCTCCAGCTACCTCACCCAGGCCGATCCCTACCGATGATTCCAGTCCTGCTGTTCCCCGAGTTCGACCCCGTGCTGGTGCATATCGGCCCGCTGGCGATCCGCTGGTACGCGCTCGCCTACATCGGCAGCCTGGTGCTGGGCTGGCGCATCATGCGGCGCCTGGTGCGCTGGACCCCCGTCGTGGCGACCGAGCTGCAGACCGACGACTTCCTGACCTGGGCCACGCTCGGCGTCGTGCTCGGCGGCCGGCTCGGCTACGTGTTGTTCTACCAGCCCGGGCGCTTCCTGGCCGAGCCGCTGTCGATCTTCGCGGTGTGGGAGGGCGGCATGAGCTTCCACGGCGGCGCGCTCGGCGTGGTGGTGGCGCTGGTGCTGTACTGCCGCA
>CAXSFF010000612.1:0-3310 GCA_964236035.1 uncultured Acetobacteraceae bacterium | reverse complement strand
CGATCGGCTCCTGCGCCTTGTTGATCAGCACCGCGGCGTTGCGGTCGAAGCGGATGGCGCTGCCGTCCGGCCGCCGCACGGGGAACGCCGTGCGGACGATCACCGCCTGATGCACGTCGCCCTTCTTCACCTTGCCGCGCGGGATCGCCTCCTTGATGGAAACCACGATCACGTCGCCCACGGACGCCGTCTTGCGCTTGGAGCCGCCCAGCACCTTGATGCATTGCACCCGGCGCGCGCCGGAGTTGTCGGCGACGTCAAGATTGGATTCGACCTGGATCATCTACCGCTTCCCTAAACCTGGACCGGCGCGTTTTCGTGCGCATGCGTTTCCGCTGCGGTGACGATGTCGCTCGGCGCTTCCTGCATGATGGCGCCGTTGCGCTCGAACACGATCCAGGTCTTGCGCTTGCTAATCGGCGGGCACTCGATGATGCGCACGGTATCGCCGATCTGGCACGTGTTGGCCTCGTCATGCGCCGCATATTTCTTTGAGCGGCGAATGAACTTCTTGTACAACGGGTGCATGATGCGTCGGTTGACCAGGACCGTGATGGTCTTGTCCATCTTGTCGCTCGTCACCCGCCCCGTCAGGACGCGCCTCGGCATCGTCTGCTACCCTCTCAGCTCTTTACGGCGGAGCGCTTGTGCTCCGACATGATGGTCTTCACGCGGGCGATGTCGCGCCGCACCTTCTTCACCTGCCCGACACCTTCGTTCTGGCCGGTGGCGGCCTGGAAACGCAGGTTGAACTGCTCCTTGCGTAGGTCGAGCAACATGCTGCCCAACTCGTCCGGCGTCTTCGCCCGGATATCCGTCGCCTTGGTCATGTCACTGGTCCCCGATGCGCATGACGAACTTCGTCTTGATCGGCAGCTTGGCCGCACCCAATGCCAGCGATGCGCGCGCCAACTCGTTGGACACGCCGTCGATCTCGAACATGATGCGGCCGGGCTTGACGCGTGCGACCCAAAACTCGGGGCTGCCCTTGCCGGAACCCATACGCACCTCAGCCGGCTTCTGCGACACAGGCACGTCCGGGAAGATCCTGATCCACACCCGGCCTGCCCGCTTCATCGAGCGGGTGATGGCACGCCGCGCCGCCTCGATCTGCCGGGCGCTGACGCGGTCCGGCTCCAGCGCCTTTAGGCCGAACGCGCCGAAGTTCAGCGCCGTGCCGCCTTTGGCAAGACCGTGGATGCGACCCTTGTGGGCCTTGCGGTACTTCGTCCGCTTGGGAGACATCATGGTATCTGATCCTTACCGCTGCGGCGCCTGTTCGGCGGCCCGGCGATCCTGCGCGCTCGGGTCGTTGGTCAGTACCTCGCCTTTGAAGATCCAGACCTTCACGCCGCATGTGCCATACGTGGTCCGCGCCGTCGCCGTGCCGAAGTCGATGTCCGCGCGCAACGTGTGCAGCGGCACTCGGCCCTCGCGGTACCACTCTGTCCGCGCGATCTCGGCACCGCCGAGACGACCGCCGCAGTTGATGCGGATGCCCTGTGCGCCCAGGCGCATCGCCGACTGCACAGCACGTTTCATAGCACGCCGGAACGCCACCCGGCGCTCAAGCTGCTGGGCGATGTTCTCGGCCACCAGCACCGCATCGATCTCCGGCTTGCGGATTTCCACCAGGTTCAGCGTGACCTCGGCCTTGGCCAGCTTCTGCAGGTCCTTGCGCAGAACCTCGATGTCCTGGCCCTTCTTGCCGATGACGACGCCTGGCCGTGCGGCATAGATGGTCACTCGCGGCTTCTTCGCCGGGCGCTCGATGACCACCCGCGACACCCCAGCGCCCGATAGCCGCTTGCGCAGATAGCCGCGCAGCTTCAGGTCGTCGTGCAACAGGCGGGCGTAATCGGTGCCGGCGTACCAACGGCTGTCCCAAGTACGGTTGATGCCGAGCCGCAGCCCGATCGGATTGACCTTGTGACCCATTACGCGGCTTCCCGTTCCACTGGCGGCGGCGCGAATGCCGGCGCTTTCAGCGACTGCTTCTCCGCAACGACGATCTTCAGGTGGCTGAAGAACTTCTCGATGCGCGACGACTTGCCACGGCCACGTGCCATGAAGCGCTTCATGACGATCGACTTGCCGACCTCGGCCCGGGTGACGATCAGCTGGTCGACATCGAGTTGATGGTTGTTCTCGGCATTGGCGATGGCGCTTTCCAACGTCTTCTTCACCTGCTGGGCGATGCGGCGCTTGCTGAACGTCAGCGTCGCGACAGCCTGCCCCGCGGGAAGGTTGCGGATCATGCCCGCCACCAGGTTCAGCTTGCGCGGGCTGACGCGGACGTTGCGCAGGATGGCCTGCGCCTCCGTCTCCGCCAGCGTGCGGGCGTGCTTGGGCTTGCTCATCCGCGCTTCGCCTTCTTGTCCGCCGAGTGGCTGGTGAAGGTGCGCGTCGGCGAGAACTCGCCGAACTTGTGCCCCACCATGTTCTCGTTCACCTGCACCGGCAGGAACTTGTGGCCGTTGTAGACGCCGAACGTCAGCCCGACGAACTGCGGCAGGATAGTCGAACGGCGCGACCAGATCTTGATGATCTCGTTGCGGCCCGAGGCGCGCGAGGCATCCGCCTTACCGAGCAGGTAACCGTCAACGAACGGCCCCTTCCATACGGAACGCGCCATGTCAGTGCTTCCCCTTCGGACGGCGGCGGATGATCAGCTTGTCGGTCCGCTTGTTTTCACGTGTCTTGAAGCCCTTAGTCGGCTTGCCCCATGGCGTGCGCGGATGCCCGCCGCCTGATGTCCGGCCTTCGCCGCCGCCGTGCGGATGGTCGATCGGGTTCATCGTCACGCCGCGGTTGTGCGGACGCCGGCCGAGCCAACGGTTGCGTCCTGCCTTGCCGATCGACTGGTTCTGGTTGTCCGGGTTCGACACCGCGCCCACGGTCGCCATGCATTCGGCGCGCACCACGCGTAACTCGCCGGATGTCAGCTTGATCTGAGCATAGCCAGCATCCTTGCCGACAAGCTGGGCGAACGTTCCAGCCGCACGCGCCAGCTTTCCGCCGGCGCCCTGCTTCATCTCGATATTGTGGATGATGGTGCCGACCGGCATCGCCCCCAATGGCATCGCATTGCCCGGCTTGATGTCGACCTTGAGGCCGGACACCACGCCATCGCCAGCCTTCAATCGCTGTGGCGCCAGGATATAAGCGAGTTCGTTGTCGGCATACCGCACCAAGGCGATGAACGCCGACCGGTTGGGATCATATTCCAGCCGCTCGACCGTGCCGAGCACGCCGAACTTGCGCCGCTTGAAGTCGACGTGGCGGTAGGTCTGCTTGTGGCCGCCGCCGC
>CAXSFF010000611.1:0-3311 GCA_964236035.1 uncultured Acetobacteraceae bacterium | reverse complement strand
TGGTGGAGCGGATCGCGGCGCTGCCGAACGTCGAGCTGCATCGCCGGGCCGAGATCATCGCCCTGGACGGCGAACCCGAGCTGGCGTTGTCCAGCGCCACATTCCGCGATCGCGACACGGGCATGACCAAGGCCGTCGCGTTGCGGCACGTGTTCCTGTTCATCGGCGCCGAGCCGAACACCGGCTGGCTGGGAAGCTGCGCCATGCGCCTGGACGACAAGGGCTTCGTGGTGACGGGCGAGGCCGGCGCCGACCCGGCGAAGCGGCGGCCCTTGCCGCTGGAGACCAGCATCCCCAACGTGTTCGCCATCGGCGACGTGCGCTGCGGATCGACCAAGCGCGTGGCGGCGGCGGTCGGCGAGGGCGCAGCAGTGGTGGCGCAACTGCACTCGGTGCTGGCGGCACTCTAAGCGTTTACCCGATCGTCATTGCGAACCGCCGCTTGGCGGTGTGGCAACCCAGGGCAACATGGCGAATACTTGCCGCGCGGCCCTGGGTTGCTTCGTCGCCAAGCGGCTCCTCGCAATGACGACGTTTAGAACTTCATGCCGACGTGGCGCTCGATGATCGCCAGGTTCCGCAGGTTGGCCTTCAGCGCCATGTCGAACAGGTCGCCGACCAGGGGCACGGCGCCGCCGACGGTTTCCAGCGCCACGTTGGCCAGCATGCGGGCGACCTGCGCCCTCGGCACTCCCAGCTTGGCGGCCTCGTAGACGATATAGAGCGAGATCGCGCCCAGCACGGCGTCGCCGCCGACCGGCAGCAGGCCGATCACGCTGTTCAGGCCGAAACGGAACTTCGTGCCCGGCAAGCCGAACGCGCCGTCGATCAACCAAGCCAGGCGGCGCAGGCGCTGCAGCCGGGCGTGGACGTCCGGGATGCCGGAAAGCGGGATCGAGTTGGCGTACGCCATGCTGAAATTCCCTTGATCGACGGCGCCGATGTTGTGCGGCGATCAGCCGGCTTCAATCCCGTCCCGCAAGATCGTAGACCCGGGTCTCGCCGAAGCCGTGCGTGGTGAAATGGGCCAGGTCGACGCCCGCGTCCCGGCGCGCCGCGTCCAGCGCTTCGAGGGGGGCGTCGATCGCCTCGTCGGTGAGCTGGAAGGTGCCGAAATGCATGCCGACCGACCGCCGGGCGCCGAGCGCCAGGTGCGCTGCGACCGCCTCCGCCGGGTTCATGTGCACGGGCGCCATGAACCAGCGCGGCTCGTAGGCGCCGATCGGCAGCAGCGCCACGTCCGGCGCGCCCAGCCGCTCGCGGATCGCCTGCCAATGCGACCCGGCGCCCGAGTCGCCGGCGAACAGCACCTGGCCCTGTTCCGAGCGGATCATGAAGCCGCCCCATAGCGTGCGGTTGCGGTCGAACGGGGTGCGGGCGGAGAAGTGCCGCGCCGGGGTGGACGTGATGCGCACGGCGCCGATCGCTGCCTCCTGCCACCAGTCCAGCTCCGTCGCGGCGATGCCGAGCCCGGCCAGCGCCGCGGCGTTGCCCAGCGTCGTCACCACCTTGGGGGCGAAGCGTTGCTGCAACGCGCGCAGGCTCAGCAGGTCCATGTGGTCGTAGTGGTTGTGCGACAGCAGCACGAGGTCGGGGCGCGGCAGCTCGGCCAGGGCGATGCCCGGCGCGCGCGCCCGCTCCGGCCCCGCCCACGCCACCGGCGAGCAGCGCCGGCTGAAGATCGGGTCGGTCAGCACCACCAGGCCGGGTAGGCGGATCAGGAAGCTGGCGTGGTTGATGAAGCTGATCGCGGCAGTGCCGGCCGCCACCGTGGCGGGCGGCGGCGCGAAGGCGGGGTTGGGCACCTGGCGCGGCCACACCGCGCGGGCAGACTCCATCCGCCAGCGCAGCACCTGGGACAGGCCGCGGGCCGCGGCGCCGGGTCCGGGATTGAAGAAGCGTTCGCCATCGCAGTGGTCGGATATCGGGAAGCGGGTGGGCATGAGGGGCCTCGCGGTGGTCGTCGCCGCCTGCTTCGCATGTTGCCGCGGCCTTGGCGTCATCGCATGCTGGCCGCGCGTCGAATCATGACATCGAGGAAAACTATTCATGGCTTACCGCTTCGCTGCCGCGATCCTGTTCTGCGCCGCGCCCGCATTGGCGCAGGGCGGCCCAATGGCGATGAGCCGGGCGGCTTCGGCCAACCAGCTGGGCGTCCTCGAATATTGCCAGCAGCAGGGCTATGTGGACCCGGCGGCGGTCACGGCGCAACGATCGGTCAACGCGCGGCTGCCGCCCGCCCCGACCGACGCCGCGGCGACCGACGCAGCCGAGGCGTTGGGGCGGCAGGGGACGATCTCGGCCAACAGCAACACGGTGACGCTGGCCGACATGGCGACCCGCAGCAGTACGACGGTCGACGCGCTGTGCAAGCGGATGGCCAGCTCCGTCATCCAAACGGCGACGATGTTCCAGTCTGGCATGCCAAGCCTCCCGGCAGGCATGCCGTCGATGCCGGCGATGCCGGGCGGCATGCCCGTGATGCCGGGCGTCGTGGCGCCCTCAAGGTAGCTGCTGCCTCTTGCGTCGCGGGAGACGGGGCAACGATTTTTGGTGTGGCTTACCCCTCCTCCTGGCCTCCTCCCGCAAGGGGAGGAGGTGCAGGCAGCAGCCTGCGTTGACAGCCTCTGCGGCATCGGCAACGGTCGTCCGGGCAACGTCCGACCCGAACGCCATGCGCAAGTGCCCCAGCAAAGGAGCCGCCATGCCAGACCATGCTTTTCCCACTCCGGACCTGGCGTGGCCGACCGACGGGCTGACCCGGGTGCCATACTGGGTGTTCCAGCGCGAGGACGTCTATGCACGCGAGCAGAAGCGGCTGTTCCAAGGGCCGCATTGGCACTTCCTCTGCCTGGAGGCCGAGATCGCCGAACCCGGCGACTTCCGCACCAGCTTCATAGGCGACGCCCCCGTCATCATCTCGCGCGACCAAGATGGCGAGGTGCACGTGTGGGAGAACCGCTGCGCCCACCGCGGCGCGCTGATCTGCCTGCAGGACCATGGCAAGGCCAAGGATTTCAGCTGCGTCTACCACGCCTGGACCTACGACCTGCGCGGCAACCTGACCGGCGTCGCCTTCCGCGAGGGCATCAAGGGCCAGGGCGGCATGGCGTCCGAGTTCCGCATGGCGGACCACGCGCCGCGGCGGCTGCGGGTGGCGCTGGTGCATGGCCTGGTGTTCGCCAGCTTCTCGGACATCGTGCCGCCGGTCGAGGAATACCTTGGCGAGGAGATCATGGCCCGCATCGGCCGCGTGTTCGCCGGGCGTAGGCCCGTGGTGCTGGGCCGGTTCACCCAGCGGCTGCCCAACA
>CAXSFF010000610.1:0-3312 GCA_964236035.1 uncultured Acetobacteraceae bacterium | reverse complement strand
GGCGCTGCCCGCCGGAGAACTCATGGGGATAGCGGTCGAGCGCCGCATTCGGTAGCCCCACCCGGTCCATGATCTCCAGCACCCTCGCCCGGCGCGCCGCCCGGCCGCGCACGCCATGCACCTTCAGCGGGATCGACAGCAGGGTGCCGACGGATTGGCGCGGGTTCAGCGATGCGAAGGGGTCTTGGAATACCATCTGCATCCCGCGGCGAAACGGTAGCAGGGCGTGCTGACCGAGGTCCGCCAGCTCGTTGCCGCGCAGCCGGATGCTGCCCTCGGCGGGGTCCAGCAGGCGCAGGATGGTCTTGCCGAGCGTGCTCTTGCCGCACCCGCTCTCGCCCACCAGGCCGACGGTCTCACCGAAGTCGACGTGGAGGGAGACGCCGTCGACAGCATTCACGGTTCGGCCATTGGTGACGTAGCGGGTGTGGAGGCCGTCAACCGACAGCAGCGACATGCCTTGCCTCCCCGTTCACGGGTGCGCGGATGCAGGCGACGCGCCGGGCCAGGCTGGCGGGTTCCAGGGGTGGCGGCGCGGCGCGGCAGGCGGGGATCATCTCGGGGCAGCGCGGGGCGAAGGGGCAGCCGGGCTCCCCCGCGGCAGAGGCGACGCTGCCAGCGATCTCGTGCAGCCGCTGTTGCGTGTAGTGGGCGCCCGAGCCTTCCACCGAGGCGCCGAGCAGGCCGCGCGCATAGGGGTGCAGCGGCCCGTGGAAGAAGGGCCGCACCTCCGCCTCCTCAACGATGCGGCCGGCGTACATCACGGCCACGCGGTCCGCCCATTGCGCCACCACGCCGACATCGTGGGTGATTAGCAGCACTGCCATGCCAAACTGGCGTCGCAGCCCGTCCAGAAGGTCCAGCACCTGCGCTTGGATGGTGACATCCAGCGCCGTGGTCGGCTCGTCGGCGATGATGAGTTGCGGCTGGCAGGCGACGGCCATGGCGATCATGACCCGCTGCCGCATGCCGCCGGAGAAGTTGTGGGGGTACTCGTGCACGCGCCGGCTGGGTTCCGGGATGCCGACCAGGTCCAGCAGTTCGACGGTGCGCCGTGCCGCGGCGGCGCGGGACATGCCTTCGTGCCTTCGCAGCACTTCGGCGACCTGGACGCCGACGGTCAGCACTGGGTTCAGCGAGGTCATGGGTTCCTGGAAGATCAGGCCGATCCGCTTGCCCCGCACGTCGCGTAGCGCCCGGGGACTAAGGCCCAACAGGTCCGTGCCGCCGAACATGATTCGGCCCCGTAGGATTCGGGCTGCCGATGGCAGCAGGCGCATCAGGGCGAGTGCGGTGACCGACTTGCCGCAGCCGCTCTCCCCCACGAGAGCCAGTGTCTCCCCCACGTTCAAATGGAAGTCAATGCCATGCACGGTGGTGGCCGCTCCGAAGCCGATTGCCAGGTCGTGAACCTCCAGCAGGCTCATGCGCCCACTCTCATGCGCCGGGCGATCGGGGATTTAGCACGTCGTTCAGGCCGTCGCCGACCAGGTTCAGCGCCAATACGGTGATCGCGATGGCCGTGCCTGGAAGTGCGGTGAGGAACCAGGCGGTGCGGAGCAGGGGGCGCCCGTCGCCGATCATGCTACCCCAGCTGACCAAATTCGGGTCGCCCATGTTGAGGAAGGACAGGCCGGCTTCCGTCAGGATGGCATTCGCTACCAGGACGGAGGTGGTAACGATGATCGGCGCCATCGCATTGGGCAGGATCTCGCAAAAGATGATGCGCGGGGAGGAGTAGCCGAGGGAGCGCGCGGCGGTGACGAAGTCGGCCTCTCGCAAAGTGCGGAACTGCGCCCGCACCAGCCGGGCCACGGTGGGCCAGGAGGCGATGCCAATGGCGAAGGCGATTACCGGGGCCGAGGGCGTCGCAATGGCGACGATGGTGATCACCAGGATGAAGGTGGGCACGGTCTGGAACAGCTCCGTGACCCGCACCAGCATGTTGTCGGTCCAGCCTCCGAAATAGCCGGCCAACGCCCCGATCACGGTGCCGATGAATAGGCCGATGCCGGCCGCGGCAGCGCCCACCAGCAACGAAACGCGGGCGCCATAAGCCAGTCCAGCCGCCACGTCGCGGCCCAGACTGTCGGTACCGAGCGGGAACTCGGTGTCCTGCCCAGGCCAGAGCGCCGGGGTTCCGGCCATATCCTGCGGGTCTCCGGGGAAGAGGTGGGATGCGGAGACGGCAACTAGTACGACCGCAAGCAGGATGAGCGTGCCGACGACGAGGGAGAGGTTGCGGAGCGCCCCAGACATTCGCCGCCAGACCTTGCCCGGGCGCAAGGTGGGGCTTGCTGACAGGGTGGTGCTCATGAAGAGATCCTGGGGTCCAACCAAGCATGCAGTAGGTCGATCGCGACATTGGCGAGGATCACGACCATCGAGGACAGGAACAACACCCCGAGCAGCACATTGAAGTCCCGCCCGGTAACAGCCTCCAGCGTCAACCGGCCCATGCCGGGCCAGCCATAGACGGTTTCCACCACCACGGCACCGCCCAGGAGGTTGCCAAAGTGCAGCCCGGCCACCGTCGTGACTGGGATCAGCGCGTTTCGCAGCGCATGGCGGAACTGAATCACTAGCGGATGCAGCCCTTTGGCGGCGGCGGTCCGCATGAAATCCTGGCTCATCACCTCCAGCATCGTCGCGCGGGTGAGCCGGGCATAGACGGCGATATAGAAGGATGAGAGCGCGAGGGAGGGCAGCAACAGATACTGTGCACGGTCTAGAACAAGTCGCCAACCGGAGAGCTGCGAGCCGACAGTCAGGCTTCCATTGGAGGGTAACCAACCCAGCTTGACCGAGAACAGCACAATCGCCATCAGCCCGATCCAGAAACCCGGCGTGGAGTAGAACAACAGGACGACGACCTGCATCACGCGATCGGGCCATCGTCCGACCCAGGCCGCCATGAGCCAGCCGGCAGCGATGCCGAGCACCAGCGCCATGCCGAGAGCGGAGACCATCAGCAGCAGGGTGTTCGGCAACCGCTCAGCGATCAGCTGCCCCACCGGCAGACCGAACCGGGCGGAGGTTCCGAGATCGAGGTGGGCCAAGTGCCAGAGATAGGAGACGAGCTGCGCCAGCATGGGCTGGTCCAGTCCAAAGCGACTTCGTAAGGCCGCCATTGTCTCGGATGTCGCGGAGCCTGCTTCGGCCGACAACACGTCGGCAGCATCGCCCGGTACCAGTTGCAGTATGCAACTTCGGCCGCGGTACGCTGTTGGTCCTGGAGCTGGGCCACACGTGACCTAAGCCCGGCCACGCGCGGCTCGAACTCCGAGCGGTCGATCACGCCGGCGGCGTAGC
>CAXSFF010000609.1:0-3313 GCA_964236035.1 uncultured Acetobacteraceae bacterium | reverse complement strand
GGTGTTCGAGGCGGAGGCAGCGCGCATCGCGGACTTGCGCGCCTCCGGCCTGTCGCTGGCCCGCCTTCGCGCGACGCTGCTGGCCGAGGACGGGTTCGACGTGTCGCTCCCCACCATCCGCAAGGTGCTTCTGCGCACGGCCGAGGCACCCCCGCGCGCCGGGAGCGAGCGCGCGGTCGTGGCCCTCAGCCTATTCACCGCGACCCTGCCGCAGGATGCCGTGTTCCGCGGCCTATCCGCCCAGATCGCGCTGGGGCAGGTCCGTCCCGGCGAGCGACTGACGGAGGAACGGCTGTGCCGGGCGTTCGGGGTCGGCCGGACCAGGGTGCGGCAGGCGCTGCGGTCGCTGGCGATGATCGGCATGGTGCAGATCGAGCGCAACCGCGGCGCGGTGGTCGCGGCCCCGTCCAGCGAGGCTGTGGCGGACGCCTATGCTGCGCGGCGGCTGGTCGAGGCAGGGGTGGTGCGCGGCCTCGCTTCCCGGCGCGACCCCGAGCATGTCGCCGCACTCCGCCAGCACCTGCGGCAGCAATCGGACGCCGAGCGCCGGGGTGACAAGGTGGCGCTCGTCCGGCTGCTGACCGAGTTCCACCTGCTGCTGTCCTCACTCGCCGGCAACCCGTTCCTGAGCGGCTTCATCGAGACCCTGGCCACGACGACCTCGCTCGCCGTGCTGCTGTACGACCAGTCCGACGCGCCCTCCTGCGCCGTCGAGGAGCATCGGCGGATGGTGCGCCTCATCGAGGCCGGCGAGGGCAATGCGGCGGCCCATCTGATGGAGCGCCATCTCGGACACAACCAGCAACGCCTGCGTCAGCCCGGCGAGGGTCGAACGGGGCTGCCGGACGCGTGAGCGCCGTGCTGCTTATCAATCCCAACACCTCCTCAGCGACGACGGCGATGATGGTCGCCGCGGCCCGCGTGCGGTTGCCACCGGGCCTCGCCCTGCGCGGCATCGGCGCAACCCGGGGAATCCCGATGATCGTGGACGAGGCCGCCCTCGCGCAAAGGCGAGCAGGCCAGGCCTTGGCCGGACCCTCCCGGCGGCCAGTCAGCCAGGCCTGGTTGCGCGCCCTGACTCGGGCCTTGACGGCCTTGGGCGACGGCGCGGCAAGGCTGGCCGTCGTGCAGCGCCCCGCAATCTCGTCCACAAGGCTTTGAAAGCTCGGGCGGCTGCGCTCGGCATAGTGCCGGTCGATGGCCTGGTTGATGACCGCCTCGACGCCGGGCGCCAGCCGTGCTCTGCGCCTTTCCGGTCGCGACGGCAGGAATTGGGCGACCTCATCGCCCTGCAAGCGTGATCGGCGCAGCAACCCCCAGACCTGGCGCGGGGATAAGGCCGAGCGCCGCCACCGCTCCCGCCACGTCGGCCGTTGTCCGGGAAGGCGCGGCGGCCAAGGTGCGGAGGAGGTCTCGATGCCGGGTGACCTCCGCCCAGTCGGCCTGGCTGTATCGCAATTCATTGATCGTCAGCACCGGCGAAGGGACAGGTGCCGTCGTGGCGGGCTGCTGCAGCTTCAGCGGGTCGGCCGCGACTTCTTCGCCGGTGTCGGAGCGGAGCAGGACCGTCTCGACGCCCAGCATCCGCAGCACGCGCCACCGCGCGCCGGCATACTCGACCAGGGTTCCAGCGCCGAACGGCGACGACATGTCGTCCACCGCTGAAGCTCGTAAGGAAGCTCGCGCGAGAGACTGCAATCATAACAACAGCGGTTCAACGAAATACTTCAGGACCAACCCGCTGATCCAGCTTGGCCCACACTGAAATCCGCAACGCAGCTCGACACCCGCTGTGCCCGGCTGCGATGATCTTCATCCCGTGCCGCAACGGCATCAGCCATGCCGAGACGGAGTGGTCGGACCCCGCGCATGTCGAGGCAGGCGCACGGGCGCTGGCGGCGGTCCTGGCAGACCTGACGGCCTGCGACGGTCCCGTTCAGGGTTTCACCACCGGGCAGCCATCCTGCGCCAGCCGATGGAAGGCACTCGCGCCGGGGATCGTGGCCAGCAGCGTGCAGAGGTCATATGGGCCATAGCTGTCCGCCAGCGCCTTTACCTGAAAGCGGTGCATGTCGTGCACGGCCCTGCTGTGCCGGCGCTGCCGCCCATCGGGCGGGCGAAGCGGCGGTTGAGGCGGGCGCGGGTTGGCGGTGACGTGCCAAGCGCCGTGGCGATTCCGGACGGATGCCGGTTCCACCCGCGCTGCTCGCACGCGATGCCGTTGTGCCGGAAGGTGGAGCAAGCGCCGGGGCACAGGGCCGCCTGTCACCTGCATTGATGCGGGACGGCTCCGTTCGGCAGGTTCTCAATGGCCGAGGAGTTGCGGTCTTCGTTGCCCAGTCCTGCTGGGATCGCCGGCAGATCAGCGCGCGACGTGGCGGAACCCCATGTCAGCCGCGTCCAATGCCAGGGCTATGTCCGCCTCCGTGTGCGCGCAGGACAGGAACATGTTGTGCTTGGGATGGAAGTAGGCGCCGTGCCGTAGCGCCTCGGCGCAGAATGCGAAGCCCTTGCGCCAGTCCGGGTCGTCCTTGAACAGCAGCGTCGGCATCTGCACCGGGCCGCTCTGGTCGATGCGCAGGCCGTGATGCCGCGCCCGCTCGGCCAGTCCGTCGCGCAGCATCTGCCCTGTCGCCCCCATCTGCGCTGGCCCATCGATGCGACGCAGCTCGCGGAGGGTGGCGACGGCCGCCGCCATCGGGACGGCGCCGCACCAGAACGATCCCGTGGCGTACACCCGCGTCGCCGCCTCGCGGAAGCGCTCCTGCCCGGTGACGGCAGCCAGGGCGTGGCCGTTGGCGATGGCCTTGCTCCAGGCGGACAGGTCCGGCCGGATGCCCAGCGTTTCCCACGACCCGCCCAGGTGCAGGCGGAACCCCGCCCGCACGTCGTCGAGGATCAGCGCCGCTCCGGCCTCGTCGCACAGCGCCCGGACGCGGGCGGCCCAGTCCGGCACGGGCAGCTCCTGCCGGCGGCCCATGTCGTGGCGGAAGGCAGACACGACGACCGCGGCCAGGTCCGTGCCGGCCTCCTCGACGGCGCGCTCCAGGCTCGGGATGTCGTTGTAGTCGAAGGCGACCAGGTGCGCCCGGTCCTCCGCCGTGACCCCGGCCACGCTTGGGGAGCACCACGGGGCCGCGCCGTGGTAGGCGCCACGGGCCACCAGAACCTTGCGCCGGCCCGTGGCCGCACGCGCGATGGTCACGCAGGCGGTGGTCGCGTCGGTCCCGTTCTTGCCGAAGATGCACCAGTCGGCGTGCGGCACCATGTCCACGACCAGCTCGGCCAACTCAACCAGGATGGGCGCGGGACC
>CAXSFF010000608.1:0-3313 GCA_964236035.1 uncultured Acetobacteraceae bacterium | reverse complement strand
GCGATCTTCGCCCGCATCGCTGACGCCGGCCCCAGCGGCGGCCCGGCGCCGCAGATCCTGCGCGCGATGGAGAACCTCAAGCTGGCGTTGCGGCTGCGGCTGGCACGCGACCGGCTGGGCGAGGCCGAGCTGCGCACCATCGCCGCCGCCATCGACGCCGCCGCCGTCGCCGTCGAACAGAGTTGAAAAGGACACCGAACCATGCCGTCATCGCAAGCCAAGGTCGCTACCGAGGCGCCGTCCCGCTACATGACCCAGCTCTGCCGCCACTTCCAGCACAAGCTTCCCGTCACACTGGAGACGGACCGCGGATCGATCGCCTTCGACACCGGGCTGTGCACGCTGGCGGTCGAGCCGGAGCACCTGGTGATGACCGTCGAGGCGGCCGAGCCGGCCGGGGTCGAGCGGCTGCAGGACGTGGTCGCCCGCCACCTGCTGCGGTTCGCTTTCCGGTCGCCGCCGGAGATCGTCTGGCAGTCCGTCTAACCGGGTGAGCAGGCGCGCTCCAGCCGGGCGCGCCCGCTCGCGTCGGCGACGCCGAACCGCAGCCATCGCGGCTGGTCGGGAAAGCGCCGCACGAGGATGCCCGCCTCGCCCAGGCGGTCCGCCAGCCGGGCCGCCGCCGGGTGCGATGCCAGCCGAAACAGCCGGGTGCCGCCCAGGATGGTGCACCCGGCCGCCGCCAGCACACGGTCCATGTCCGCGGCGTCCTGCGCCAGCCGGGCCGCGGCGGCATCGCGCCAGACGGCATCGGCCAATGCCAGCCGTCCCAGGTGAAGCGCCGGGCCGCTCACCGCCCAAGGTCCCTGCGCGGTGCGAAGGGCCGTCGCGAGCGCCGGGTTGGTGAGCGCGAAGCCCAGCCGCACGCCCGCCAGCCCGTAGGGCTTGCCGAACGAGCGCAGCAGCAGCAGGCCCGGCCACGGCAGCGCCCCCGCCAGGCTGCAGCCCTCGAAATCGGCGAATGCCTCGTCCACCACCAGCATGCCGCCGCGCGCCGCCAGCCGCGCCGCCAGCCGCAGCAGGTCCGCCGCCGGGAAACGCCGGCCGTCCGGGTTGTTCGGGTTGCACGCCACGACGATGGCGCCGTCGTCCGGCAGGCGCTCGACCAGCGTCACCGCCCGCCCGGCCGCCCGCCAACTGGCCGCATGCTCGCCGTAGGTCGGCGCCACCACGTCCACCCCGCCCGGCAGCAGCAGCCGCGGCAGCAACTGGATCAGGCTTTGGCTGCCGGGCGCCGCCACTGCCGCCGCCGGGTCGCCGAGGCCGTACGCACGTGCCGCCGCCGCCTCAAGCGCTGCGACCGGCTCAGGCTCCGGCAGGCGGGTGAACGCCTCGGCCGGGATGGCGTCATGCGGATACGGCACGGCGTTGATCCCCGTCGACAGGTCGAGCCACGGCTCTGGCGCACCGGGGAACCGCAGCCGCGCCGCGACCAGGCCGCCGCCATGCAGGATCGGCTGAATAGTGATACCCCCTGCCCGTGGCATCCGGAACCGACCTGACGCTCCTGGCCGCCGCCTTGGCGATCGAGGCCGCGTGCGGCTACCCGGACGCGCTGTTCCGCCGCATTGGCCACCCCGTCACCTGGGCCGGCGCGCTCATCGCATGGCTGGACCGCCGGCTCAACCAGGGGCGCTGGCGGCCCTCGTCGCGGCGATGGGCCGGGGCCTGGGCCGTGGCCGTGTTGCTGCTCGCCGCCGGGGCGCCGGCGTGGGCGTTGCAGGCGGCCTTGCTGCGTTGGCTGCCGCGCCCGTTGGCGCTGCCGGCGCTGGCGGTGATCGCGTCCTCGCTGCTGGCGCAACGCAGCCTGTGGGACCACGTCCGCGCGGTGGAGCGGGGCCTGCGCGCCGGGTTAGCGCAGGGCCGGGCCGCCGTGGCGCACATCGTCGGCCGCGACCCGGACAGCCTGGACGCGGCCGGCGTGGCGCGGGCCGCGATCGAGAGCCTGGCCGAGAACTTCTCCGACGGCGTGGTGGCGCCCGCCTTGTGGTGCGCCGTGCTCGGGCTGCCGGGGATCGCGATGTACAAGGCCGTGAACACCGCCGACAGCATGATCGGCCACCGCACGCCGCGCCATGAGGCGTTCGGCTGGGCCGCCGCCCGGCTCGACGACCTGGTCAACCTGCCGGCCTCGCGCCTGGCCGCCGCGTTGCTGGTCGTGGCCGCGGGCCGCTCGGGCGCGGCGCGCGCCGCGCTGCGGGACGCACGCCGGCATCGGTCGCCCAACGCCGGCTGGCCGGAGGCCGCGATGGCGGGGGCGCTGGGCCTGCGCCTTGCCGGGCCGCGAACCTATGGGCGCGAGCGGGTCGATGACGCCTGGATGGGCAATGGCCGCGCGGATGCGGACGCCGCCGATATCGCCCACGCGCTGCGGCTGTTTCGGGCCGCGTGCGCGCTTGGGCTGGCCGCCGTGGTGGCGCTCGCGCTGCTCATGGAATAGCCCCGCCTGCCTGTAGCGGCTTGCACCCATCTGTGGCCGTTGTAGGTTTCTCCTTGCCACTTCGTCGGAGCCATCAGGATGAGCAGCTACGACATCGGGGTCTGGTACAGCCCGGCCGACCTCAGCGACACGCAGGCGGCGGACTATTTTCAAAGGCTGAACGGGCGTGTCGTGATCGTGGAACACCGGCCCGAGTTCGACGCGTTCCTGCGCGAGCTGACGGCGCGCTTCCCCAATCGTCCAACCGACGTGGTCCCGCTCTCGACCGATGAAGTGCATCCCGCGCTCTTGATAACCTTTGACGACCTAAAGGCGATAAAGCCTTCACCTCCCCCAACCCCTGCCCAGATCGCGAAATCCAATCAGGACTTTGCGGTTTTCGAAAGTTCGCCCTGGGGATCAACGCCCTGGGCCAGCGGTGACACAATGTATCTGCCGTTCCGCTGGAACCGGGTCGAGGCCGCCGTCCCGGTGGTTCTCGAGATGGCGCGCCAACACGGCCTGACTATCTATGACCCACAGAGCGGTCAGGTGACCAATCCGGTTCGCCAGCCAACGCAGGGTGCTGCCGAGTTCCTGTCCGTGCATCTCACGCTACGGCTCACGGGACAGCCGCCCGCCGTGGACGTGATGCTTGTCCAGGATGGCCAGATGGTGCTGCACACCACCATGCCCGACCGCGCCTCGGCTCACGCAGCGGCGCGGCAGGTCGCGGTCGAGCGGCACGATCGCGCCTACGAAGTGGACGACCCCCGCTCGCTGGCACAAGGGTCCCGGGTCGTTCCCCTGCCACCAGGCGAAGGCTTGCTTTCGCCTGAATTGCTTGAGGATGTCCGCAAGAAAGGTTTTACGATAGGCACCATCAAAGGCCCC
>CAXSFF010000607.1:0-3326 GCA_964236035.1 uncultured Acetobacteraceae bacterium | reverse complement strand
GCGCTGCCACCAAGGCTCAAGCACAGGCTCCAGCGCGCCGCTGTCGAGATGCGGGCGCAGCCAGTCCTCGAACAGGTAGATGATCCCCGTGCCAGCCACCGCCGCATCGACGGCGAGGTCGGTTGCCGTGCCGTTGCGCACCACCAGCGGCCCGGCGGCGTCGACCCGCATCGTCTCGCCGTCACGTTCGAACTCCCACGGCGCCATCGGGCCGCCGGCGAAGCGGCCGCGCAGGCAGGCATGGGCGAGCAGGTCGCGCGGATTCTCCGGCCGGCCGTGCCGCGCGAGGTAGCCGGGCGAGGCGGCGGCGGCGAAGCGCTGCACGCGCGCGCCGATCGGCACGGCGATCATGTCCTGCTCCAGCCGGTCGTCGTAGCGGATGCCCGCGTCGCACCCGGCGGCGAGCACGTCGACGAAGCTGCTGTCGGCGATCACCTCCAGCCGGATGTCGGGGTAGGCGGCGAGGAACGGCGGCACGACCCGGGGCAGCACCAGCCGCGCCGCGCTGATCGGGACATTGAGCCGCAACAGGCCCGCCGGCCGGTCGCGAAAGCCGTCCACCACGCCAAGGGCGGCCGTCATCTCCGCCAACGCCGGGCCGAGTCGCTCCAGCAGGCGCTCGCCCGCCTCGGTCGGGGCGACGCTGCGCGTGGTGCGGTGGAGCAGCCTGACGCCGAGCTGCGCCTCCAGCCGGCGCACGGCCTCGCTGAGGCCGGACGCGCTGATGCCGCCCACGCGCGCGGCGTCGCGGAAGCCTTTGGCGCGCGCCACGGCCATGAAGGCGCTTAGGTCGCCCAAATCGACGTTCACTGTTCGCCGTCCCGCACAGCCTGTATGGATTTTACCGCGTTATCGCGCGCACGGGCAATGCCCAGCTAGGGTTCGTCTCGAAAGGAAATCGATCATGCCCAGCATCGACCAAGCCGTCATCGACGAAGCCGGCACGTTCACGCTCGGCGACCGCACCGTGCGGCGGCTCGGCTACGGCGCCATGCAGCTCGCCGGGCCGGGCGTGTTCGGCCCGCCGAAGGATCACGGCGCGGCGCTGGCGGTGCTGCGCGAGGCGGTGGCGAGCGGCGTCAACCACATCGACACCAGCGACTTCTACGGCCCGCACGTCACCAACCAGATCATCCGCGAGGCGCTGTCGCCCTATGCGGACGACTTGGTCATCGTCACCAAGATCGGCGCCCTGCGCGGCGCGGATGGGTCATGGAACAAGGCGTCCTCGACCGAGGAGCTGACGCAGGCGGTGCACGACAACCTGCGCAACCTGGGCCTGGACGCGCTCGACATGGTCAACCTGCGCGCCATGTTCGAGCACCACCCGGCCGAGGGGTCGCTCGAGGCGCCGCTCACCGTTTTGGCCGAGCTGCAGCGCCAGGGCCTGGTGCGCCACATCGGGCTGAGCAACGTCACCGCGACGCAGGTCGCGGATTGCCGGCGCATCTGCGAGATCGTCTGTGTGCAGAACCACTACAACCTGGCGCATCGCGACGATGATGCCCTGATCGACGACCTGGCTCGCGACGGCATCGCCTACGTGCCGTTCTTCCCGCTCGGCGGGTTCAACCCGTTGCAGTCGTCCACCTTGTCCGCCGTCGCCGCGCGGCTTGGCGCCACGCCGATGCAGGTGGCGCTCGCCTGGCTGCTGCGTCGCGCGCCGAACATCCTGTTGATCCCGGGCACGTCGTCCGTGGCGCACTTGCAGGAGAACCTTGCCGCGGGAGTGCTCGCGTTGCCGGATGAGGCGATCAGGGAGCTAGACTCGGTTGCGGGTGCCGTCGCAGCCTGATGGCAGGTGAAAGCCAGCGACGTCGGACAGCAAACTATCAGCCCGACTCGTCATTGCGAGCCGCCGCTTGGCGGTGTGGCAATCCAGGGCCGCGCGACGCAAACCTGCCGTGCGGCCCTGGGTTGCTTCGTCGCGATGACGGCTGGGAGGTCGGCCTTCGATGCCGCTGGTATAAAGTACGGCTACAGCCCATGTCCCCCAGCCTGTCCCAACCGCATTGCCACGCTGCGCGCGTGCGCCTGCAATCCCTCAGCCTCCGCCAGCGCCACCGCGGCTGGCCCGATCCGCCCAAGCGCGTCGGCATCCGCCTCGACCCATGTGGTCCGCTTGAGGAAGTCGAATACGGACAACCCGGACGCGAACCGGGCTGTGCGCCCCGTCGGCAGCACATGGTTCGGCCCGGCCACATAGTCGCCCAGCGCCTCCGGGCAGTCATGCCCCAGGAACGCGGCGCCGGCGTGACGCACGCGGGCGAACAGGGCGCGTGGGTCGGCCACCATCACCTGCAGATGCTCGGGCGCCAGGCGGTTGGTCAGCGCCGTGCCCTCGTCCCAGTCGCGCACCAGGATGATCGCGCCGTGCTCGCGCCAGGACGCCGCCGCCTCGGTACGGGACAGGCTGTGCAGCTCCGACTCCACCGCACGCGCCACGGCGTCGGCGAGCGCGGGGTCGTCGGTGATCAGGATGGATTGCGCGCTCTCGTCGTGCTCCGCCTGCGCCAGCAGGTCGACGGCGACGCGGCGCGGGTCTGCCGTGCGGTCGGCCAGCACCACCACCTCGGACGGCCCGGCGATGCCGTCGATGCCGACGCGGCCGAACACCTGGCGCTTGGCCTCCGCGACATAGGCGTTGCCGGGGCCGACGATGCGGTCCACGGCGGCGATGATGGCGGTGCCGAACGCCATCGCCGCCACCGCCTGCGCGCCGCCGACGCAATACACCTCCGCCACGCCGGCCCGGCGCGCGGCGGCCAGCACCAGCGGGTTGAGCGCCCCGCCCGGCGTCGGCACGCACATCGCGATGCGCCCGACCCCGGCCACCACGGCGGGAATCGCGTTCATCAGCACGGAGGACGGATACGACGCCTTGCCGCCCGGCACGTACAACCCGACCGCGTCGAGCGGGGTCCAGCGCATGCCCATGTGCAGCCCTGCCGCGTCCGTCGTCTCGATGTCGGCGGGGAGTTGCAGCCGGTGGAACGCCTCGATCCGGGTCGCGGCCAGGTCGAGCGCCGCCGTCAGCTCGGGTGAGGTCGCGTTCGCCGCCGCGTCAATCTCGTCGGCGGGGATGCGCAACGTGGCGGCCGTCACGGCATGGTGGTCGTGCGCCTGGGTCAGCGCGCACAACGCTTCGTCGCCGCGGGTGCGCACGTCGGCGATGATGGTTGCGACGGCGCCATCCACCCGCGCCGTGGTCTCGCGCGCCTCGTCGAGCAGGGCGGCGAAGGCGGCGGCGAACCCGGCATCCGCCGTGGACAGGCGCTTCATGCGGCCAGCGCGGCCTGGAACCGTTCGATCCAGCCGCCGATCGC
>CAXSFF010000606.1:0-3326 GCA_964236035.1 uncultured Acetobacteraceae bacterium | reverse complement strand
GCAAGCCGCGCAAGGCGATGCGGTGGGCTCGCTCAGGGTCGACCCGGCGCAGAACGGGCAGCAGGGCAGAGGCAATCGCAGGAGTCACATCTCACCAACCAGGCTGACGGGGACGGCATGACCGCACGACGCGGACTTGCCTAGGCAGCCGCTTTGCTCGATTGGTTCGCCGATGTGGGACCAACCTTACCTCGAAACCTGTTGCCGGTCAGCCCTGCACCGGCTGGTCCTGTGCGAACCGACAGGGAGGCCCGCCGGGCTGAAGGACGGACCCTGCCTGGAACGGCTGGCCGGCATGGGCCTGGCGCGCACACGCGCCGATGGCCGTTTCGAGATCACCCATGCCGGGCTTGCGCGCCATGCGACCGAGATCGCCGCCGTTACTTGACCCGGCGCGGCTAGCCCATCGGCGCAGTCACCATGCCGGCCTCGCCGGCGGCGACGCATAGCACCCGTCCGCCGTCGGGAGAGGAGACCATCACCATGTCGCCGCCGGCGAGCAGGTCCGACGCGTCGTGGAAGAACTCCCGCAGGATCGCCGCCGGCAACCCGCCTGCTTCGGTCTTGTAGTGCCAAAGAGTGAAGCCGTTGGCGTAGGCAAGCACCGAGAGATTATGGATCACGAAGGGCATAACGGGTTCTTTCAAGGTAATAAGTCCTAGTCGCCGGCAGTCAGCCGACGATGCCGCGGCTCCGCAGCATCCATTCGAGAGCGGCCATGGCCTGCTGCCAAAGTCTATGGTCACGTTCCGGCAGGCGATGCGGGACACGCTGACGTTCGCCCCAGGTGCGCAGCACCCTAGCCTGGGCAAGGGTAATCCGGCCGTCGCGATACAAGCGATTACAGCAAGCTAGGACATCCTCCGGGTCCGATGTGCGGGCCTCGCCATCGGGGCGCCAACCAAGCGCGGCGCCATCCTGCCGCGCCAGCTGGATCGCCATGACCCAGAACCAGGCTTCCTCGGCGTTCTTGAAGGCAACCGCTTCGACTGTATTCCGTTGCCGGACCGCCACCATCGCCTGCTCCTATTCAATAGAACATAGGAAGAACATAAACTCATTTACCGTCCTGGTCGCAAGCGAGTTGGCGTTAAATCCTACCGAGACTGGCGTTAATTCCTATTTTAGTTGAAACATCTTGCCGAATCGGAGTGAAAACTCGCAGTGACATTCAGCTTGGAGGGACCGTGACGTGAAGCACGAAGACATCTGGCGCGCCCTCGACACCCTTGCCGCCGAGAACGGGCTGTCGGTTTCCGGCCTGGCGCGCGCCTCCGGACTTGATCCGACCACGTTCAACCCGTCGAAGCGCTGCATGCCGGATGGGCGCGCGCGCTGGCCAAGCACGGAGAGCCTTGCCAAGGTGCTCAACGCCACGGGGGCGAGCCTGGAGGCGTTCACGGCGCTGGTCACGGGGGCGCGGGCGATCAACCATCATCGCCCGCCCGCCCAACGGCGGATTCCGTTGATCGGCTTCGCGCAGGCGGGCAGCGAGGGGTTCTTCGACGATGGCGGCTACCCGGTGGGCGGCAGCTGGGACGAGGTGAGCCTGCCCGAGATCGGCGACATGAACGCCTATGCGCTTGAGATTTCCGGCAACTCCATGGACCCGGTGTTCCGCGACGGCGACATGGTGATCGTGTCACCGGCCGCGCCGATCCGCCGCGGCGACCGGGTCGTGGTGCGCACCACCGCTGGCGAGGTGATGGCCAAGCAACTGGCCCGCCGGTCCGCTCGCCGGGTCGAGCTGAAGAGCCTGAACCCCGACCATCGCGACCATAGCTTCGACCTGCGGGAGGTCGCCTGGGTCCACCGGATCGTCTGGGCCAGCCATTAGCACCAGGCGTCAGGGAAAGAAAAAGTGGGCCGACTCATCAACGGCGGCGGCGGTCGCGCGTTGTTGAACCTTCACTGACTTTCTTAGGATGGATTCATGAACAGCCTCTACCGTAGCGTCTTCTCTGGCTTTGCCGTCGCCGTGATGCTCGCGGGGCCGTTGCCCGCGTTGGCGGCGCGTGACCCAGTGGCGCCGCGGGCGGTCGCCGGCACCGTCACGCTGCGGGCCAAAGCCGCTGCCCTGGGCGTGGGCTATACCTGGGGCGATGGCACGCTTCGATACCAGGGTCGTTCATACCCGTTCGAGGTCAAGGGCGTGAACGTCGCGGCGGTTGGATACAGCACGGTCCTTGGTCGCGGACGGGTCTACAACCTGAGCAAAGTGCAGGATTTCACCGGCACATATGTGTCCTCGACCGGTGAGGCGACGCTTGACCGCGGCCTTGGCGGCCAGGTGCTGGTGAACAACGCCGGCGTTCAGATACGCCTGGACAACGTCACTCGCGGCGCCCGCCTGTCCGGTTCGGCCGATGGCATCCAGCTCACGCTCAAGTAGCTTTCTGCGGCGAAGGGCCTTTTTCGCTGCAGCGGCGCTCGCCTTGTGGGCGGGCGCCCCGGCCATGGCTGCCGGGGCTGGAGAGTCGCCGCAGGTCGATGTGGCGCTGGTGTTGTTGACCGATGTGTCTCGCAGCATTGACGACAGCGAGTTCCAACTCGAGAAGCATGGTTATGTCACGGCATTCAATGCCCAGGTCTTGGCAGCCATCGCCGGTGGTCCTGCCGGCCGGATCGCGGTCGCCTATGTGGAGTTCGCCGGCGCTGACCAGACGCGCACCGTGGTTGGCTGGACCATCATTTCGGATGAGCGATCCGCCGAGGCTTTCACGGACTCTTTGACGGCGGCGCCGCGAAGCTTCTATGGCCGCACGGCCATAGGCAGCGGCATCGATCAAGCCGTCCATCTGCTCGCCGACCCGGCGTTGCAGGCCGCCCGTTCCGTCATCGACGTCGCCGGGGATGGCGTCGCCAACTCCGGACGCCTGGTGACGGAAGCGCGCGACTCCGCCGTCGAGGCAGGCATCACCGTCAATGGCCTGACCATCATCAATGACCACCCCGTGTCCTACACCTATGCCCATACCCAGCCGCCGGGTGGATTGACCCAGTGGTATCGGGACAACGTCATCGGCGGCGTCGGCAGCTTCGTCGTCGAAGTGCACGACTTCCAGACCTTTGGCGAGGCGATGGCGCGCAAGCTCATCTCCGAGATCGCGGCACTGCCTCGCCATCGCGGGTGACGGCTACTCCGTGATCAGCGAGTGGTCCCGGGTGTCGCGCATGGTCGCGTAGACCACCAGCGAAATGAACACCATGAAGCTGACATAGTAGTAGAAGTATGGTTCGTGGCCGCTGCCCTTGAACCACAACGCGACATAGGGCGCCGTGCCGCCGAACATGCGCCCGTAGGGCGGCACGTTGTCCATGACCTT
>CAXSFF010000605.1:0-3326 GCA_964236035.1 uncultured Acetobacteraceae bacterium | reverse complement strand
GTCGGCGCTGAGCTGCGGCCCCTGCTCCGTGGTCACCTCCGGCGTCAGCACCACGTCCTGCTGCTCGTCGATCGCCCAGTAGTACGGCGTCCCGAAGAACAGGCCGACGTGGGAGCTGTTGCCGAAGTTCGGCACCAGGAAGCCGCTCTGCCGCCGCACCGACGGGTCGGCGTGCGAGAAATACGGGGAGTACGCGACCGGCACCCCCCACATGTCCAGCGTCACGTCGCGGTACTCGATCTTGTGGTTCTCCAGGTCCTGCACCGCCGACACCGCGCGCAACTGCCACAGCGGCGGCTTGGTCGGGTCCGTCTTGCACAGGTTGCAGGTGGTGTACACGGCGTGGGTCAGCTCGTTGACCTTGCCCTCGGTCCGGCGCGCGCCGTTGGCCGCCAGCTTGCCGTTCTCTGCCAGCAGCGCCCGCATGCCCTTCAGCACCCCGTCGCGCATGCCCTGGGTCAGCTCGGCGTAGTCGGAGAACAGCACCTGCCCGTCCGGCTGCACCAGCACGACGTTGCCGGTCGCGGCGGCGACGTTGGTGTTGCGGTCGAAGGTGACCTTGTCGGCGCGCAGCACGTGGTCGCCCTGCCACGCCTCGACGTGCCCGCTCGCCGTGACGATGCCGTTGGCGCGGTCGTACTCGAAGCTGTCGGCGGTGAACGCCACCGGCTGGTCGCGGCTGAAGTTGTCCTGCGCCCCGCCCCGAGCCACGCCGGCGAACTGCGCCTCGGCCGGCATCGCCGCCAGCCATGCGGCGGCGCCGACGCATAGGGCCAGCCCGGAACGCACGACGCAGCGGAATGGCATCAACCGTCCTCGAGGTGCAGCAGCAGCGACACGGCCAGCAGCAGGCCGGCCACCGCCGGCGCCCAGGCGGCGAGCAGCGGCGGCAGCCCGCCCGACTGCCCGAACTCCTCCGCCACCTTGGAGACGACGAACAGCGAGAACCCGGCCGCCACGCCGCTGCCGATCATCTGCGCCACGCCGCCGCGCCGTGTCTGCCGCATGGAGAACCCCGCCGACACCAGCGCCATGGTGCCCGCCAGCAGCGGCAAGGCCAGCAGCGTCTGGAAGTGCAGCCGGTGGCGGATGGCGGAGAACCCGGACCGCTCCAGCAGGTCGATGAAGCCGGGCAGCGCCCACACCGACAGCGTGTCCGGCAGCGCGAAGCTCTCCTGCACCCGGTCCACGGTCAGGTCGGTCGGCAGCCGCAGCTCGCCGGCCGGCTCCGGCAGGTGGTCCGGCGTGATGGTGCGGGCGTTGGAGAATTGCCAGTAGCCGGGCATCAGCTCCGCCTGGCTCGCCTCGACCCGCACCAGCAGGCGGTCGTCCGGGGTGAGCCGGTAGACGCTCATGTCGGTGCCGACCAGGCGGCCGTCGCGCAGCAGCACCGAGCGGGCGTGCAGGATCGCGTTGCCCTGCGGCACCAGCCCGTGGTCGGCCTGCCGCAGCCAAAGCTGACCGCCGGACAAGGTGAGCGGGCCGCCCGACGTGCGCAGGTACATGTCGTCCAAGGCCTCGGCGCGGGCCAGCATGATCGACGACAACGGGCTGACCACCATGGTCGCGAACGCGCCCAGCAGCAGGGCGCAGGCGAGCGGCGCGGTCAGGAACTGCCAGGCCGACACCCCGGCGGCGCGCGCCACGACCAGCTCGGACGACCGGGTCAGCCGCCAGAACGCCACAATGCCGCCCAGCAGCACCGCGAACGGTAGGATTTGCATGGACGTGTACGGCATCCGCAGCGCCGCGATCCTCATCACCAGGCCGAAGGTCGCGTCCGGCTTGGCGCCGGAGCGCCGCAGCAGCTCGATGAAGTCGAACAGCGTCACCAGGCCGGCGAGCGCCGCCAGCATCGCCGTCACGGCCGCCATGAACTGCCGCGAGACATACAGCGACAGCGTCGCCGCGACCATCATGGCCGCGACGCCGCCGGCGACGCGTAGCTTGCCGGCGCCCGGCGCCCCAGCGGCCAGCCCGCCGGCGCGAACAGCACCCACCCGCCGACCAGCGCCGGCAGGATGGCCACCAGCCAGACCAGCGGCAGCAGCGCCAGCGTGCGCGCCGCCAGGTTGGCCACCGCCAGCTGCAGCGCCAGCAGCGCCACCACGGCCAGCACGGCGGACAGCGGGCGCAGCAGGTTGCCATGGCGGCGGAACGCGCCCGTCAGCACTGACAGCAACGCCACCATGGCGAAGCTCGCCGCGGTGAAGGGGCCGGACAGCCGCCGATGCGCCTCGACGATGAACTTGCCGGCGTCGCGGGCATTGAGCGCGCTCACCTCGGGATGCAGCAGCTCGTCCATCGACATCTCGTTCACGTCGCGGTAGCGCACCTCGCCCGCCTTGTTGGCGTGCGCCAGGTCGACCGAGTTCTGCGCGAAGGTCAGCACGTTGAGCCGCCCCGTCTGCCGGTCCAGCTCCTCGCGCGAGCCGTTCTCCAGCAGCACCGCCGGCCCCGTCGGGCCTTCCACCAGGCGGCCGCGCTCGGCCAGGATGGTGGCGCGGCTGTTCTTCTGGCGGCTGTCCTCGACCAGGATGCCGCGCAGCAGGCCGTCGTTGTCGCGCGAGCGGACATACACGGTGAGGTCGTCGGAGATCTGGGTGAACACCCCCTCCTGCAGCAGGAAGGCGGCCAGGCGGTTGCGGATCTCGAACTGGTACTCGCGGAACGCGCTGTAGCTGGACGGCACCAGCCAGAGGTTCAGCGCGAAGCAGCAGGCCATGGCGAGCCCGGTGAGCGCCAGCGCCGGGCGCGCCAACGCCCAGGACGACATGCCGGCCGAGCGCATCACCGTCAGCTCGCGGTCGCCGGCCAGGCGCTGGTAGACGAACTGCACCACCACGAAGGTGGTGATCGGCAGGATCACGGCGACGAAGTTGGGGACCAGCAGCCCCGTCAGCCGCAGGAACACCATGAACGACAGCCCGCGGTTGACCACCAGCTCCACGAACCGCAGCGACTGCGTGAGCCAGATCAGCGCCACCAGCGCGCTGGTGGCGGCGAGCAGGGCAAGGCCGAGCTGACGGAAGATGTAGCGGTCGAGTCGCCTGATGATCGGGCCGCGCATCGGCGGGGGTGCATCCTGTTTGCTGTCGGGGGTGCACTATCTTAGCCGCAGCAGGCCCGGGGTAAAAGCCGCCCTGCGCCGGGTTAACGGTTCGCAACATCCCGGCAACCATCTGAGTCCCGCCTCGGAAAAAAGCACTAGACGACTGGTCTGTTCCATGCTCTATGGCGCCCATGAGCAGGTCAGCCCCGCAGGACGCAACCGATGTCCGTGGGAGCATCCTCGAAACCGGCCAGCGCATCATGGCCGGCAAGGG
>CAXSFF010000604.1:0-3330 GCA_964236035.1 uncultured Acetobacteraceae bacterium | reverse complement strand
TGGGAGTTCCTGAAGAATCTTGGCCTCGTCGGCGGCCTGTTGATGGTGGTGTTCGCCGACCGGCGCCCGCCCGCTCGCCCGCTCCAGCCGGAGCGTGCCGCGCTGCGCTGACCGCCCGGCACGCGCGGCTTCGACGACACCGACTCCGCCGCGCGCTCACGGCCGCCAGCGCAGCCGGAACCGCCGGTGCCATGCTGCGTAGGCAGTGCCATCCCTCCGCCAGCCGCCACCGTGGGCACCGTGGCGACCCGGCCTGGACACGCGGCCGTGCTGGCCCCCTGCTGTCCGGCCGATGCTTCCCGACCCGAGCTCCTGCACAGGAAGGCAGCCATGTCCGACACTCACTACGACCTGATCGTGATCGGCAGCGGCCCGGGCGGCGGAGCCGTGGCGCAGCAGCTCGCCGCCACCGGCAAGCGCGTCCTGATGCTGGAGCGTGGCGGCTACCTGCCGCGCTCGCGCAGGAACTGGGACTCCAAGACCGTGTTCGTGGACGGCGCCTACCAGGCGAAGGAGACCTGGTACGGCCGCGAGGGCGAGCAGTTCCATCCCGGCCTGCACTACTATGTCGGCGGCAACTCCAAGGTGTACGGCGCGGCGCTGTTCCGTATGCGCGAGCGCGACTTCGGCGTGTTGCAGCACAAGGACGGCGTCTCGCCCGCCTGGCCGGTGGGCTACGACGAGTTCGAGCCCTACTACACGAGGGCCGAGGCGCTGTACCACGTGCACGGCCAGCGCGGCGAGGACCCGACCGAGCCGTGGTCCAGCGCGCCTTACGCCTACCCCCCGGTGATCCACGAGCCGCGCATCGAGCAGCTCAGCGACATCCTCAAGGGCGAGGGCCTGCATCCCTTCCACCTGCCGCTCGGCATCAAGCTCGACCAGAACCCCGACGGCAGCGCCACCACCTACAGCCCCTGCATCCGCTGCGACGCGTTCGACGGCTTTCCCTGCGCGGTCAACGCCAAGGCCGACGCCCAGGTCATCAGCGTCGACCCCGCCCGCGCCGCGCACCCGAACTTCACCCTGCTGACCGGCGCCTACGTCACCCGCCTCGAAACCGACGCCTCCGGGCGCAGCGTCAGCCGCGTCCACGTCACCCGCGACAACCAGTTCGAACACTACTCCGCCGACATCGTGGTGGTGGCGTGCGGCGCGCTGTCCTCGGCGCTGCTGCTGCTGCGCTCGCTGAGCGAGGCGCACCCGAAGGGCCTGGCCAACGGCTCCGACCTGGTGGGGCGCAACTACATGCGCCACACCATGTCGGTCGTGATGGCATTGCTCAAGGAGCCGAACCACACGGTCTTCCAGAAGACCCTGGCACTCAGCGACTACTATTTCGGCGCGCCGGACTGGGAATTTCCGCTCGGCCTGATCCAGATGTGCGCCACCTCGCACGGCGAGCAGATCCGCGGCGAGGCGCCGTTGCCGAAGCTGATGTCGCTGGTGCCCGAGATGACGTTCGACAAGATCGCCGAGCACTCGATCGACTTCTGGCTGCAGAGCGAGGATCTGCCGCGCCCGGAGAACCGCATTTCCTACAGCGGCAGCAAGGTCGTGCTCTCCGTCGAGGAGGGCACCGGGGAAGCCGCCCGGCGCCTGAAGCAGAAGCTGCGCGATTTGCTGGTGCCGATGAACGCCTGGCCCGCCCTGATCGACCGTGACCTCTACCTCGGCAAGGACATCCCGCTTAATGGCACCGCGCATCAGGCCGGCACCTTGCGGTTCGGCACCGACCCGGCGACCTCGGTGCTTGATCCCGACTGCAAGGCGCACGAGCTCGACAACCTCTATGTCACCGACGCCAGCTTCTTTCCGTCGATCAGCGCGGTGAACCCGACGCTGACCATCATTGCCAACGCTTTGCGCGTTGCCGATCGCATCGAGCAACGTCTGCGTGTCTGACAGAACCGGCTGATGCCAACGGCCTTTTGCTTCGACCTGTCGGAAAGCAAGGCTGGGCTCTGCCCAGACCCGCCAGGGGGGAGGCCCCCCCTGGACCGGCTTTACTGAGTAGTGGTTTCCAAAGGCTAGCCTTTGGCGGAGTTTGAGGCAGAGCCTCAACCTTGCCTGTTTTCTGGAGATAATTGATGCTGAATCCGATCGCGACGATCGCCGCCATGGCCGGCAAGCCGCAGCCCGACGAGAAGAGTGGCCCTAAACCCACCGTGCCCTATTGGCACCTATGGACCGACGCCTCGGGCGTCAGCCACCAGAAGCAGTGCTCGCTGGAAGACTTCGAGCTGAAGGGCGTGGGCGCTGCCGACCCGCAGTGGAACAACAAGCAGGAAAAAGTGCCTTCCACGGCGGTGTTCACGGTGCAGCCGGTCGGTTGGGTCGGCGATTGGCATGAGAACCCCGCGCCGCAGTGGATCGTGGTGCTCTCAGGCCGCTGGTGGATCGAGAGCATGGACGGCACGCGCATCGAGCAGGGTCCGGGCGAGTTCTCCTTTGGCGAGGACCAGGGCTGCACCAAGGGGCTGGACGGCCGGAAGGGCCACAGATCCGGCACTATCGGCGATGAACCTGCGGTGCTGATGACGGTGCAGCTGCATGTCGACCCGCAACACGAGCCGTGCCACATCCGCTGACGCCGCATCGTGCGTGGCCACGGGCCGTCGTGCTCACTGGCTTGACGCTCTCCCGGGGCTGGGATGTGTCAGGACAGAGTCCTCAAAGGACATCATCATGAACATCCAGCGCCTCGAAGGTATCGCCGGCTTCCGGCTCGTCACCGCGGACCTCGATCGTCTGACGCAGTTCTACTGCGATGTGCTTGGGTTCACCGCAACAGGACGGGCTGAACCGATCGATGCCGGGGAGATGGCGCTTCTCGGAGTGCCCGGCACCGCACGGCGTCAGCGCCTGAGCATCGGCGAGCAGGTGCTGTCGATCGACCAGTTCGCGGTGGCGGGGCGACCTTATCCCGGGGACAGCACTGCCGCCTCGCCATGGTTCCAGCATCTGGCCCTTGTTGTCGGCGATGTCGTGGAGGCATACGGCAGGTTGCGCCACATCTCACCGATCTCGGAAGGAGGGCCGCAGCATCTGCCGCCTTCTTCCGGCAACGCTCATGCCTTCAAGTTTCGTGACCCTGACGGACACCCACTTGAGCTGCTGCAGTTCCCCCGGAGCGATGCACCACGAGCCTGGAAGAACAGGGACGCACTCCCAGGGCAGCTTGCGATCGGTGTGGATCATTCGGCAATCAGCGTCGGCAATCTGGAAGCGAGCATGGCGTTCTACACCGGCCTTGGTCTCTCGCCGGGCAAGCGGACCTTGAACAAGGGCGTCGAACAGCAGCATCTCGATGACCTGCGCAACGTCGAG
>CAXSFF010000603.1:0-3341 GCA_964236035.1 uncultured Acetobacteraceae bacterium | reverse complement strand
CGGCGTGCCGCTCCATCCAGCGTAGGAACGCCACCACCTGGTCGTCGGTCAGGTGGTGGGTGAACAGCGAGCTGACGATGTAGTCGTATGGTGGGGCCGGCTCGAACCCCAGCACGTCGCCGCTGGCCAGGTCCAGCGCCAGGCCCGGCGACGCTCTCCGCGCCGCCGCCGCCGCGTCCGGGTTGAGGTCGACGCCGCCCAGCCGCGCCCGCCGCCCGCGCCGCCCGGCCCAGCGCGCGATGGTGCGCAGCATGTCGCCATGACCGTACGCCACGTCGAACACCGAGATCGCCTCGCCGGGCGTGCGCCGCCGCATCGCCTGGTCCAGGAAGGCCAACGTCGGTCGCCGCGCCAAGGTCACGGTGTTGACCTGCGCCAGGTCCGCCAGGCAGCGCGCGTAGTCGCCGGCGTCTGTGCAGTCCGTATCCATCAATTCGGCCGCGTCGCTGCGCCCGGCGAAGCTCATGCCATGCGGAACCGGAACGTCTCCGCGCACAGGCCGGGGCCGAACGCCATGCCGAACCCGTTCTCCAGCCCCGCATCCGGCGCCCGCATCATGCGGTCCAGGATGAACATAATGGTTGCCGACGACATGTTGCCGAAGTCGTTCAGCACCCCGCGCGAGGTCGCCAGCGCGTCGCGGCCGAGACGCAGCCCCTGCTCCACGGCGTCCAGCACGGTGCGGCCGCCGGCGTGGACTGCCCACAGGCCGATCTCCTGCGCCGCCTGGCCGCGCAGCAGGCCGCGGTCGTCGTTGCGCTCCAGCTCCTCGCGCAACGCGTCGGCGATCCGCCTCGGCACCTTGCCGGACAGCCGCATGTCGAAGCCCTGGTCGCCGATGCGCCAGGTGATCAGGTCGGCGCTGTCCGGCAGCGTGGCGGCGCGGAAATCCAGCAGGCCGATGCCGGCGGGGTCGGCGCTGACCAGCGCCGCCGTGCAGCCGTCGCCGAACAGCATGAACGACAGCACCGTCTCCAGGTCCGGCGTCTCCTGCAGGTGCAGCGTGCACAGCTCGAGGTTGATTACCAGCACGCGCGCCGCCGGGTCGGAGCGGACGATGTGGTAGGCGGATTTCAGGGCGTTGACGGCGGCGTAGCAGCCCATGAAGCCGATCAGCGTGCGCTCGATGTCGGCCGCCATGCCGAGCCGATGCGCTAGCAGCTGGTCCAGCCCGGGCGCGGTGAACCCCGTGCAGGACGCGGCGACGATGTGGGTGAAGCGCTTCGGGTCCTCGCCGAGCGCGTCGACCGCCTGCACCGCCAGCTCGATGGCATGGCGCTCGTAGCGCTGCATGCGGGCGGCGGTGGTGGGGAAGCCGCCGCGGTTGAAGAAGCCGTCGGCGTCGATCCGGCCGGCACCGGGTTCGCCGACGGGAAGGAAGGAATAGCGGTGGGCGATGCCGGACCGCTCCGCCATGCGGTCGAACATCAGGCGCTCCCGGTCGGTCCGCAGCAGGGTGCGGCCGAACACCACGAAGGCGGCGTGCACGTCGTTCGCCGGCACGGCGGTGCCGATGCGGTTGATGGTGGGGACGACCACGCTCAACCTTCCCAGCGGCGCGCGGCCAGCACGGCGTTCAGGCCGCCAAAGGCGAAGGCGTTGGACAAGGCAACCTCCACGGACGCCGCGCGCGCGACGTTCGGCACGCAGTCGATGGCGCATTCAGGATCAAATTCGGTGAAGCCCGCCGTCGGCGGCACGACACCATCGCGCAGGGCGGAGATCGTGGCAATCAGCTCCAGTGCGCCGCCGGCCGCGAGGCAGTGGCCGATCATCGACTTGGTCGACGACACCAGCAGCCGGTCGGCGTGGGCGCCGAACACCCGGCGCAGCGCCGCCACCTCCATGCGGTCGTTCAGCCGCGTGCCGGTGCCGTGGGCGTTGACGTAACCGACTCCGTCGGCCGCGCAACCGGCGTCGGCCAGGGCCGCCATCATCGCCCGCACGGCGCCGTCGCCGTCCGGCGCGGTGATGTCGTGGCCGTCGGCGCTCATGCCGAACCCGGCGACCTCGGCCAATCCGGTGGCGCCGCGCGCCCGCGCGTGCCCCGCCGACTCCAGCACCAGCACGCCGGCGCCTTCGCCCAGCACCAGGCCGGAGCGGTTGCGCGAGAACGGCCGGCACGCGTCGGCGCTGAGCACCCGCAGCGCCTCCCACGCCTTGAACACGCCCACGGCCAGGGAGGCGTCGCTGCCGCCGGTGATCGCCACGTCCACCATGCCGGAGCGGACCATGAGCGCCGCCTGGCCAATGGCATGGTTGGCGGAAGCGCAGGCGGAGGCGACCGCGAAGCACGGCCCATGCACGCCGAACGCCATCGAGATGTGGCTGGCGGGGGCGTTCGGCATGGTGCGCGGCACGGTGAACGGGTGCACCCGCTCGGCGCCTTCGCCGTACAGCTGCTCGTAGACGGCATCGAGCGACTGGTGGCCGATGGCGGCGCCGAACACGATGGCGGCGTCCTGCCGCTCCGCCGGCTCCAGCCCCGATTGCGCCAACGCCTGCCGCGCCGCGACCACGCCGAGCTGGGAGACGCGGTCCAGCAGCGGCAACTGGCGCGGGGCGAAGTGCTGCGCCGGGTCGAAGCCGTGGATTTCGCCGGCGATGCGGGCGGACAGGCGGGTGGTGGGGATGTTGGCGATCGGTCCGATGCCGACGACGCCGGCCTGCAACCCGGCGATGAAGCCCTCGACATCGTGCCCCGTCGCGCACACGGCGCCCATGCCGGTGACCAGGACGCGCCGGTCGGGGTGGCTCAAGGCTGGCCGGATGCGGGTGGCTTGGCGCGGTCGATGGCGGCCTGCACGTGCTCGACCATCTGGCCGACGGTCTCGAACTCGGCGCCGCTGCGCTCGGCCACGACCGGGATTTCGATGTCGAAGCGGCTTTCCAGCTCGAAGATGGCCTGCACCAGGTCGAGCGACGGGATTTCAAGGTCGCTCAGCCGCGCTTCGAGCCGCAGCAGGTTCTGGTTGATCCCCGTTTCCTTGGCGAGGACCTGCAGGATGACGTCGCGGGCCGCGCAGTTCGTGCCTGGAACCGGGTCGAGAACTGGGTCGACGCTTGGCATGCTGATGTCGCTGATGCTGGGCATGGCAAATGAGATGGCCTGGAATGGGGCCTCTGGCAACCGCTGGCCGGCGGACAAGGCGCGTGGCTTGGAAATTTCACCTTTCATGCAACCGCGGCTCCCGTTGCGGCTTATGGGACGACCATCAAGACAAGGACTTGACCATGGACGAAGATCGTTTGGCCGGGACCGCCAAGGACATCGGCGGCAACATCAAGAGCGCGGTCGGCGACATGACCGGCGACTCCAAGACCCAGGCCGAAGGCATGAC
>CAXSFF010000602.1:0-3341 GCA_964236035.1 uncultured Acetobacteraceae bacterium | reverse complement strand
CTTAGTCTGTGTCTTGGCACTGTAAAGACGTGTTGCGAACCCGTGTCCGCAATGAGTCTGCCATCACCCAAGCTGGCCAGCATCAGAAAGATTTATTGTGCGCTTTCCACTCCTTCTGCAGCCTAGTTTGCGGTAGCTCGTTGAGCGATGCCGGCCCAGGCGGGATGCCAATATGCTGAGAAGGTGAGGTCGTTGCGGTTCAAGATAGAGCGCAATACAGGCCATGGTTCTGTCGCATAATGGATATTATGGAAACTTTGGTGCGTCAGCTCGGGTTTAGAGGTCCAGTACCAGCCCGTCGAATGCCGGTTCCACTCCGGGCGGTGAATGCGCGTGCATCCAGGCCCAGTCCATGTCGTGGCCCATGTGCGTGAGGATCGTGCGTCGGGCGCCGACTCGCGCGACCCACTCCAGGATTAATGCGAAATGCGCGTGGGTCGTGTGCGGCGTGCGCTGGAAGCAGTCGACGACCCAGGTGTCGACTCCCGCCAACCGTGTGAATGCCGCTTCATCCAGGCGCACCACGTCGGTCGAATAGCCGAATGGGCCGATGCGAAGTCCCATCGAGGGCATGACGCCGTGATCCTGCTCAAAGGTCGCGATCTCGAGCCTGCCAAGCTGGAGCGTGTCGCCGAACACGACCAGCTGGACCTCCAACACCGGGCGATAGAAGCCGGGCGGCTTCCACGGCCTGAAGGCGTAGTCAAACCGCTGGATCAACTCGCCGGCGGTGCGCGCGGTCGCATAGGCCGGCAACGGCTTGCCGCCAATCCGGTTCAGGATGCGCACGTCGTCGAGCCCCGTGATGTGGTCGGCATGGCCGTGGGTGAACAGGATGGCCTCGACCCCAGGCACGGCGCAGGCCAGCAACTGCTCCCGCAAATCCGGCCCCGTATCGACCAGCACGCGGAACCCGTGTCCATCCTCGATCAGGATGCTGGAGCGGGTCCGGCGGTTGCGTGGTTCCGCCGGGTCGCAGGCGCCCCAGTCGCCCTTCCCGTCCGCCCCGCCGATATGCGGCACGCCGGCCGAGCCGCCGCAACCAAGGATGGTCACGCGCATCAGGCGGCGCGGCGGAACAGGCGGCGGAAATTGGCTGTGGTCAACTCGGCCAGTGCCGTGCGATCCAGGCCGCGCACCTGCGCCAGGACGGCGGCCGTATGGGCGACATAGGCAGGCTCATTGCGTTTGCCACGAAACGGGACCGGCGCGAGGTATGGCGCGTCGGTCTCCACCAACAGCCGGTCCGCCGGAACTTCGCGCGCTATCTCTCTGTTCTCAATCGATTTTTGGAATGTCAGGATACCCGAGAAGCTGAGATAGCCGCCCATCTCGACCGCCGCTTTGGCCAAGCCGCGGCCGGAGCTGAAGCAGTGTAACAGGAAGTCGAATGGCCCGCCCTCATCACGCTCCTCACGCAGGATGCCGGCGATGTCGGCGTCGGCGTCCCGCGCGTGGATGCAGATCGGGATGTCGGCTAGGCGTGCGGCGCGAATGTGGGCGCGGAAGGATTGCTGCTGCACCTCACGCGGCGCCTTCTCGTAGAAGTAGTCGAGCCCGGACTCGCCGATGCCGATGACCTTCGGATGCGCTGCCAGGGCGACCAGCGCCGCGGGCGTCGGCACCGGCGCCTGGTTGACGCTTTGCGGATGCACCCCGACCGTGCACCAGACATTCGCCTGCGTTTCTGCCAGCGTGCGGATCGCCAGCGATTGCTCAAGCGTGGTGCCAATCGTCACCATTTCGCCGACCCCAGCCGCCGCCGCGTGCGCCAAGACGGTGGGCAACTCATCGGGGAAGTAATCAAGATGGCAATGTGAATCGATCAACATCAATGGTCTACGCCGTTCCTTCGATAAACCGTGGGAAGATGCCGTGCGGCGGCGGCAGCTTGATGCCGTCGGGGAGCCGAGTGGCGAGGCTCGCCAGCGTCCGCGCCTCCGGCCCTGCCCCGAGTTGCTCCAGCAACGCGGTCATGCTGGTCGGCATGAACGGCTGCAGCACCGTGGCAATGGTCCGCAACACGTCGGCCAGCACGCGCAGCACCGCTCCCATGCGCGCCAGATCGGTCTTGCGCAACGCCCACGGGGCCTGGCGATCGATGTAGGCGTTGGCGGCCCGGATTACCTTCCACGCTTCCTCCAAAGCCTCGTGGAACGCCTGACGGTTCAGCCGGGACCGCAGCAAGCCCGGCAAGGCATCGGCAAGCGCATGCAGCTCGCGGTCATCGTCGGTGGCTGCCGCCGCCGCGGGCAGTAGGCCGCCGCAATTTTTAGCAATCAACGACAGCACGCGCTGACCCAGATTGCCAAAATCATTAGCCAAGTCACTGTTCATACGGCTTATCATGGCACGCCGGCTGAAATCGCCATCGTTGCCGAACGGCATCTCCCGCAGCAAGAAGTAACGCAACGCATCCAGACCGAACTCCGCCGAAACCTCCTGTGGGTCCATCACGTTGCCGACCGACTTGCTCATCTTCTCGCCCTCGACGGTCCACCAGCCGTTGGCATAGACCCGCTTCGGTACTGGCAACCCGGCGGCCATCAGGAACGCAGGCCAGTAGACGGTGTGAAACCGAGCGATATCCTTGCCCACCATGTGGATGTCGGCGGGCCAGTAGGCCCAGCGATCCGCGCCTGTATCCGGGTAGCCGAGTGCGGTGATGTAGTTGGCCAGCGCGTCGAGCCAGACGTACATGACATGCGCCGGGTCGCCGGGCACGGGCACTCCCCAGGTCAGGGTGGCGCGGCTGACCGAGAGGTCGTTGAGGCCGCCGCGGACGAAGCTGATGACCTCGTTGCGGGTGGATAGCGGGCCGAGGAAATCGGTGTTGGCATCGTAGAAGGCGAGCAGCCGGTCCCCCCAGGCGGACAGGCGGAACAGGTAGTTGGGCTCCCTCACCCACTCCACCGGCGAGCCGAACGGCGAGACCTTGACGCCGTCGGGGCGGGTCAGCAGTTCGTCGGCGCCGTAGAACGCCTCGTCGCGCAACGCGTACCAGCCCTCGTAATGGCCAAGATAGATCTCGCCGCGGTCGACCAAGGCCGTCCATAGCGCCGCGCAGCCGCGCTTGTGCCGCTCCTCCGTGGTGCGGATGAAGTCGTCGTTGGAGATGTTCATCGCGGCCGTCATGTCACGGAACTGCGCCGCCAGGCCGTTGACGAAGCCTTGCGCGTCCTGCCCAGCGTCGGCGGCGGCCTTGGCGACCTTCTGCCCATGCTCGTCGGTGCCGGTCAGGAAGAACACGTCGCGACCGTCCATGCGCATCCAGCGCGCCAGCACGTCGGCCGCGATCGAGGTGTACGCGGGGCCGATATGGGGCGCGCCGTTGACGTAAT
>CAXSFF010000601.1:0-3342 GCA_964236035.1 uncultured Acetobacteraceae bacterium | reverse complement strand
CTGCACCGCCTCGCGCCGACGCACCCATGAGTCATTGCGAGGAGCGCTTGCGACGCGGCAATCCAGGGCGACCCGGTATGTCTTCATCGTTGGCCCTGGATCGCCACGCCCAAGCGGGCTCGCGATGACGGCTTCAACTGCCGACATCATCCTCCGCACCGAGAATGTCGGCAAAAGCTTCGGCCGCTTCGTGGCGTTGCGCGACGTGTCGGCCGAGTTCCGCCGCGGCCAGCTGACGGCGATCATCGGCCCCAACGGCGCCGGCAAGAGCACCTATTTCAACACCCTGTCCGGCGCGTTCCCGCCCAGCTCCGGCCGCATCGTGTTCGAGGGCCGCGACATCACGGGCACCGCGCAGCACCGCTTCGCCCATCTCGGCATCGCCAAGTCGTTCCAGATCACCACCGTGTTCCCGCAGGTCTCGACCTTGGAGAACGTCCGCGTCGCATTGCAGGCGTCCGTATCGCGCTATGACGTCTGGCGCGCCCGCAGCCGCCTGACGGGCCTGGTGGAACAGGCCGGCGCGCTGCTGCAATCCGTCGGCCTGTACCCGCGCCGCGACCGGCTGGCGGCGACCTTGGCGCATGGCGAGCAGCGCGCGCTGGAGATCGCCATGGCGCTGGCCAGCAACCCCCGCCTGCTGCTGCTGGACGAGCCCACCGCCGGCATGAGCCCGGAGGAGACGCGCAGCATGATGGAGCTGATCGTCCGCCTGGCCGGCGAGCGCACCGTCATCCTGGTCGAGCACAAGATGAAGCTGGTGATGGGCCTCTGCGACCGGCTGCTGGTGCTGCACCACGGCGAGCTGCTCGCCACCGGCACCCCCGACGAGATCCGCCGCAACGAGACCGTCAAGCGCGTCTACCTCGGCCAGCGGGAGCACTGAGCCGTGCTGCGCGTCGAGGCGCTCAACGCCTGGTACGGCCCGGCGCACGTGCTGCAAGGCATCGACCTGGCCGTCGAGGCGGGCGAGATCGTCTGCCTGATCGGCCGCAACGGCGCCGGCAAGACCACCACGCTGAAGGCCATCATGGGCCTGGTGGACCGCCGCGCCGGGCAAGTCATGTTCGACGGCGCCGACATCCTCAAGCAGCCGGCGCACGTCCGCAACGGCTTAGGCCTGGGCTACGTGCCGGAGGAGCGGCGCATCGTGCCCGGGATGAGCGTGCGCGACAACCTGCGACTCGGCCTGCTCGCAGCCACCCGCAAGCGCCCGGAGAAGGTGGTGATCGACGAGGTCGCCACGATCTTCCCGCGGCTGGCGGAGCGGCTGGACCAGGTGGCGATCACCATGTCCGGCGGCGAGCAGCAGATGCTGGCGATCGCCCGCGCGATGGTGTCGCAGCCCAGGCTGATCATGCTGGACGAGCCGTCGGAGGGCATCATGCCCGTGCTGGTCGACGAGATGTTCGCGCTGTTCCAGCAGATGCGCGCCGGCGGCACCACGATCCTGCTGGTGGAGCAGAACGTGGAGCTGGCGCTGGGCATCGCCGACCGCGCCTACATTATGGACCAGGGCGTGATCGTGCATCATGCGACCGCCGCCGCGTTGCTGGCCGACACGGACATCCAGGAACGGTATTGCTCGGTGTGACGCAGCTATGGACCATCGGCTACGAGGGCGCGCAGCAGGACGAGGTCGTCACGCGCCTGCAAGCGGCTGGCGTCGAATTGCTGATCGACGTGCGGGCGGTGCCGCAGTCGCGCAAGCCGGGCTTCTCCAAGCGGCTGCTCGCCGGGTCGCTGGGGGCGTGGGGGATTGACTACCTCCATTTGCGCGACCTGGGAACGCCGAAGCCGGGACGGGAGGCGGCGCGGCGTGGCGACATCGACGGGCTGACCCGCATCTTCGGCGCCCACATGCAAACCGACCCGGCGTTGGCCGCGCTGCAGCAGGCGACGGTGCTGACGGCAGCCCGCCGCGCGTGCCTGTTGTGCTTCGAAAAGGATCATCGGCTGTGCCACCGCACGATGGTCGCCAGCCTGGTTTGCGAAGCCACCGGGCAGGCTGTCGTCAACCTCTAAACCGTCATTGCGAGGAGCGCTTGCGACGAAGAAACCCAGGGCCGCGCGCCAGGTGTTCGTCGCGCGGCCCTGGGTTGCCACGCCGCCAAGCGGCGGCTCGCAATGACGGTTTTAGGTTGGTGAAGGTGGCCGGCTACTCGGCGGCTTTCTGCACCTGGTTGATGGCGGCGTTCACCCGCGGCATCACCTGTTCCGCCATCAGCACCTTGGACCGCCGTGCCAGCGCCGGGTCGCTCCAGTCGTGGCCGGCGTACAGCAAGGTGCCGAAATCGCCGACCTCCTCCCGGAAGGCGAGGATCTGGTCTGCGACGCTGTCGGGCGTGCCGTGCACGATCAGGCGGTCGCACACCATCTCCAGCGTCACGGCGTCGTCGGGCATGCTGCGGTCGGTCTTGAACAGCTCGGCGCGGCCGGCGCGCTTCATCTTGGTCAGCAGCTGCTCGTAATAGAAACGATACGGGCTGCCTGGCTCGGTCGCATACCGCCGCGCGGTGTCGGCGTCGTCGGCGACGAAGATGCTTTTGGCGATGCGCCAGTTGGCCGGGTCCGCCGGGCGCCCGGCGCGGTTGCAGCCCTCGACGTATTTCGGCCAGTGCGACTTGGCCCATTGCGGCATCAGGAAGTTCGCCGTGATCGGCTCCCAGCCCCGCGCCGCCGCCTCCGTGATGCCCTTCGAGAACGGCGCCACCACGGTCACGATGATCGGCGGGTGCGGGCGCTGCAGCGGCTTCGGGATGATGCCCTGGCCAATATCCTCGATCAGCGTCTTCTCCGTGGTGACGTTCCAGAACTGACCACGGATGTTGTACGGCGGGTCGCTGCGCCAGATTTGCAGCACCTGGTCGATGCCTTCCACGAACATCGCCTGCCGGTCCGCGCCCAGGGTGCCGAACGCCTCGGCGTCGGACGGCAGGCCGCCGGGGCTGATGCCGAAGTTGAAGCGCCCGTCGAGCAAGTGGTCGAGCATGGCGATCTCGCCGGCGACGCGGGCGGGGTGGGTGTTGGGAATGTTGACGGTCCCCGTGCCGAGCCGCATCTGCTTGATGTGGCCGACCAGGCTGCTGAGAAACACCACGCAGGAGGTGATGTTCTCCGCCTTGTCCGTGGTGTGCTCGCCGACGTAGGCTTCGGAGAAGCCAAGCTCGTCGGCCAGCATGAAGGCGGCGCGGTCCTCGCGCAGCGACAGCCGCCAATCCTTGTCGAGCGGATGGATCGGCATGGTGAAAAACCCTAGCTGCATGGCTCGTTCCCCCCGTTGGCTTTCTTGCAGATAGGCACGTCCTTGGCTGGCGCTACAGCCCCGTCTTCGCCTCGAAC
>CAXSFF010000600.1:0-3357 GCA_964236035.1 uncultured Acetobacteraceae bacterium | reverse complement strand
CCGACGGCGTGCGCATGGGCGACGCGCTGGACGCGATCGGCGCCCGCGGCGCGGAACCGGCGCGCGCCTTCCCAGCGGACTCGTACTTCGAGCTGCACATCGAGCAAGGCCCGCTGCTGGAACAGGGCGGCGAGCGGATCGGCGTCGTCACGGGGGCGCAGGCGCAGATATGGTACGACGCCGTGGTCACGGGGCAGGACAGCCACGCCGGCACCACCCCGCCCAGCACCCGCCGCGACGCGCTGGTGGGCGCGGCGCGGGTGATCGACCTGGTGGACCGCATGATGCGCGCCCGCGGCGAGGCCGGCCGCGGCACCGTCGGCCAGTTGTTCGTCACCCCCAACAGCCGCAACGTCATCCCCGGCGAGGTGCGCTTCAGCGTCGAGTTCCGCCACCCCGACGACGCCGAGATCGCCCGCCTGGCGGTGCAGTTCCCGCGCGAGGCCGGCTTCGTCGCCCGCGATGCCAACGTGACGCTGGCGCTCACCGAATTGTTCCGCGTGCCGGCGCAGCCGTTCGACCCAGCGTGCGTTGGTCTGGTGCGCGAAGCAGCGGCCAGGCTCGGCTACAAGGCGCGCGACATCGTCTCCGGCGCGGCGCACGATGCCGTGTCGCTGGCGCCCGTGGTGCCGACGGCGATGATCTTCACGCCCTGCCGCGACGGCCTGTCGCACAACGAGGCCGAAAGCATCGAGCCGGACCAGGCCGAAGCCGGCTGCCAGGTGCTGTTCGAGGTGGTCCTGGCGCGCGCCGGCTGACTTCCCCTCCTCCCCTTGCGGGAGGAGGCCGGGAGGAGGGGTAAGCCACGCCAACCACCCGGGGCGCTGAACCCCTCACCCTGGCCCTCTCCCGCAAGGGGAGAGGGAGAAGATCAGCCGAGCAGGATCGCGACGCCGGGCAGGGTCTTGCCTTCCATCCACTCCAGGAACGCGCCGCCGGCCGACGACACGTAGCTTATCCGCTCCATCACCCCGGCGTGGCGCAATGCCGCCACCGTGTCGCCGCCGCCGGCCACGCTGCGCAACGATCCGGCGGACGTGGCATCCGCGACGGCGTGCGCCAGCGCCGTGGTGGCGGCGTCGAACGGTGGCGTCTCGAACGCGCCCAGCGGGCCGTTCCACACCAACGTGCGCCAGGCCGGCAACCGCGCGATCAGGCCGGCGACGGTCGCCGGGCCGACGTCCAGCATCATCGACCCAGCCGGTATCTGGTCGATCGTCACCGTGCGCGTCGGCGGGTTCGGCCTGAACTCCTCCGCCACCACGGCGTCGATCGGCAGCACGATCTCGCACCCGGCGGCGCCCGCGCGTTGCAGGATCGTGCGCGCCGTCTCGTGCATGTCGGCTTCCTGCAACGACTTGCCGACGCTCACCCCCTGCGCCGCCAGGAACGTGTTGGCCATGGCGCCGCCGATCACCAGCACGTCGACCTTGCCGACCAGGTTGCCCAGCAGTTCCAGCTTGGTCGACACCTTCGACCCGCCGACCACCGCCGCCACGGGCCGGGTCGGATTGCCGAGTGCCGACTCCAGCGCCTCCAGCTCCGCCTGCATCAGCCGGCCGGCGTGGGCGGGCAGCAGGCGGCCGATGCCCTCCGTGCTGGCGTGGGCGCGGTGCGCGGCGGAGAACGCGTCGTGCACGAAGATTTCGGCCAGCTTGGCGAACTCGGCGGCGAGCGCCGGGTCGTTGGCCTCCTCGCCGGCGTGGTAGCGGGTGTTCTCCAGCAGCAGCACGTCGCCCTCGGCCATGCGCTCGACCGCCTGCTGCGCGATCACGCCGATCGAGTCCTCGGCGAAGCGCACCCGGCGGCCCAGCACCTCCGACAGCGCCGTCGCCAGCGGGGCCAGCGACATCGATGGCACCCGCACCCCCTTGGGCCGGTCGAAATGGCTGAACACGATCACCTTGGCGCCGCCGTCCGCCAGCTCGCGGATGGTCGGGCACAGCCGCTCGATGCGGGTCAGGTCGGTGATGCGGCCGTCGCGCACGGGCACGTTGAGGTCGGCGCGCACCAGCACGCGCTTGCCCTTGATGTCGAGCCCGTCGAGCGTGCGGTGCGCCATGCTACAGGCTGCCGAACAGGGCGGCGGTGTCGCTCATGCGCGAGCTGAACCCCCACTCGTTGTCGTACCAGCCGGCCACCCGCACCATGGCGCCGCCATCGACGGAGGCGGTCTGCGTCGCGTCGAAGCTGCAACTGGCGGCGACGTGGTTGAAGTCGGAGCTGACCAGCTTGTCGGTGCTGAACACCAGGATGCCCTTCATCGGCCCGTCCGCCGCCGCCTGCATCGCCGCATGGATCTCGGCCACCGACACGTTGCGCGCCAGGTTGGCGTCCAGCGACACCAGGCTGACGTTCGGCGTCGGCACCCGGATCGAGGTGCCGTCGAGCTTGCCCTTCAGCTCCGGCAGCACCAAGCCGACGGCCTTGGCCGCCCCCGTGCTGGTCGGGATCATCGACACGGCGGCGGCGCGGGCGCGGTGCAGGTCGCGGTGCAGCGTATCCACCGTCTTCTGGTCGCCGGTGTAGGAGTGGATGGTGACCATGTAGCCGCGCACCACGCCGAACGCCTCGTGCAGCACCTTCACCATCGGCACCAGGCAGTTGGTGGTGCACGACGCGTTGGAGATCACCGTCATGTCCCCCGTGATGATGCTGTGGTTGACGCCGTAGACGATGGTGGCGTCGACGCCGTCGGCGGGAGCGGAGATCAGCACCTTGCGCGCGCCCGCCTCGATCAGCTTGGAGGCCGCCTCCTTGGTGGTGAACAGCCCCGTGCATTCCATCGCCACGTCGACGCCATGGTAGGGCACCTTCGCCGGGTCGCGCTCGGCGGAGACGGTGATCGGGCCGTAGGTGTGGCCGTTGTGGTGGATGGTGATGGTCTGGCCGTCGACCGCGACGGTGCCGGGGAAGCGGCCGTGCACGCTGTCGTAGCGGAACAGGTGGGCGTTGGCCTCGACGCTGCCGAGGTCGTTGATGGCGACGGGCACCACGTCGGTGCGCCCGCTCTCGACGATGGCCCGCAGCACAAGGCGCCCGATGCGCCCGAACCCGTTGATGGCGACCTTCACAGCCATGAAATATCTCCTTTTGCTAAATAAGCCGGCGCCGGACGGCGTCGGCGACGGCTTCCGGGGTGATCCCGAAATGACGATACAATTTTTGACCGCAGGCGGAGGCGCCGAAGCCGGCCATGCCGATGAACACGCCGTCCTCGCCGAGCCAGCGCTCCCAGCCGAAGCCGCAGGCGGCCTCGATGCCGAACCGCGGCGCGCTGCCCAGCACCTGCGCCCGCACGGACGCATTGGCGCGGGCGAACAGCGCCCAGGCCGGCATCGACACCACGGCGGCCTG
>CAXSFF010000599.1:0-3363 GCA_964236035.1 uncultured Acetobacteraceae bacterium | reverse complement strand
GGGCATTGCGCCACCGCGCGCATCGCCCGCGCCACCACGGCGTCCGGCCCGGACCGCACGCAGCGGCGCAGGATTTCGCTCTCGCGCACGGCCAGGTCGGACAGGTACGGGCTGTTGCCGCCGATCGCCGCCAGCATCGCGCGCTGGCCGGAGCTGGCGGCGAGCCTCGCCTCGGCCGGCCCGATCGCGGTCAGGCGCTCCAGCAGCCGGGCGGCGGCCTCGGGATCGGCTGGGGCGGGCCAAGCGGGGGCGGGCCAGGATGCCATACGCCAGGTTTCGTCGCGGCGGCCCGCCGGGTCAACCGATGAGGCTGCTGTTCCGCCTGCTGCGCGCGCTGGCCGGTGTCGCGCTGGCGCTGGCGTTGCTGGCCGTGGCGCTGGCCGGCGCGCTGACCTGGCGGCTGGCGCAGGGGCCGCTCGACGTGACCGCGCTGGCGCAGCGCATCGCCGCCCGCTACGCGCCCACGGCGCAGACGCAGCGGCTCACGCTGGAATGGGGCGGCTTCGACGGCGGCCCCCGCAGTCTGCACCTGGTCGCCGACGACCTGCGATACGGCCCCATGGCCGCCGGCCGGGTTGCCGTCGCGTTGTCGCTGCCGCGGCTGCTGGAGGGCCTGGTCGAGCCGTCCGACATCGTCGTCGACGGCCTGCGTTTGCACGCGACCCGGCGCGCCGACGGCCAGATGGAGGTCGACGGGCTGCCCACGAACCCTGGCGGCGGCGGCTCCGCCAACCTGGTCGAGGCACTCCGCCATGTCGCGCTGCACGACGCCGCCGTCATCGTGACCGACGCGGCGTCCGGCAAAACGCTGGAGGTGGGCGGCGCCACCGTGGACCTGCAACGCCAGTCCCATGGCGGCGTCACCGGCCAGGCGGACGCGAACCTGACCCTGGAGGGCGTCAACGTGACCGCGTCGCTGCGGGCGGAGCGCGACGCCGGCGGGACCACCCGCGTGCAGGCCGCCGTCTCGCCCGTCTCGCCGGCGGCGCTGGCGCACATCGCCCCCGCGCTGGCTCCGCTCGCCATGCTGGACGCGGCGGTGACGCTGCACGGCCAGGCCGAGCTTGGCCCCGACCTCGGCCTGCGCCACGCCGCCGTGCAGGCGCAGGCGGGCGAGGGCACGGTCCAGGTCCCGGCCAAGGGTGGCGGCGTCAGCCCGGGGCATTTCGCCTCCATCCAACTCGACGCCGAGGGCGACTTGTCGGTGGTCCGGCTCAACGCGCTGCAGGTCGTGCTGGCGCCGCCGTCGGGGGCGCCGCCGACCACCGTGACGCTGTCCGGCAGCGGCCGCCGCGCCGATGGCCGCGCGCAGATCCAGGTGGCGGCGGCGGTCGACCGGCTCGCCCTGGCGGACCTGCCCTCTCTATGGCCGCTGCATACCGGCGGCGGCGCCCGCCCGTGGCTGACCGAGAACGTCACCACGGGCGTCGTGCACGACGGCCATTTCACCCTGACCCTGACGGGGCCGCCCGACGACCTCACGCTGGTCCAGGCGGGCGGCAGCATGCAGGGCGAGGGGGTGACGCTGTACTGGCTGCGCCCGGTGCCGCCGGTCGAGCACGGCTCCGCGGTGCTGACCCTGGAGGGCCCCGACGCGATGAACATCGCCTTCTCCGGCGCGCGGCAGGGGCGCATCGTCGAGCGGGCGGGCAGCATCCGCATCACCGGCATGTCGACGCCGCACCAGATCGGCCTGATCACCACCGACCTGGCCGGCCCCGTGGCCGACGTGGTCAAGCTGCTGAGCCATCCCAGGCTGAACCTGCTGAGCGCGCACCCGCTGCCGCTGGTCAACCCCAGCGGCAGCGCGGCGGTGCACCTGACCGTGCGCATCCCGCTCGAGGACCACGTCGAGTTCAACGATGTCGCGATCCACGCCAACGGGCAGCTCACCGACCTGCACCTCGGCGGCCTGGTGGAGGGCCATGACCTCGACCACGGCACGATCGCGCTGGACGTGACCAACGACGGGCTGAAGGCGACCGGCGGCGCCGACCTCGCGGGCATGCCGTCGACGCTGCAAGCCGACATGGATTTTCGCGACGGCAATCCGGCGCAGGTGACGCAGCACATCGCCGTCGCCATCCATGCCGACGAGCGCCAGCTTGCCGCCGCCGGGCTGGACACGTTCAGGATGCTCGGCGGCGCGCTGGCGGCGAAGCTGGACTACGCCGAGCGTCGCAACGGGGCGGCGTCGGTGCAGCTCGACGCCGACGTGAGGGAGACGACGTTCCAGACCCCGCTGAACTGGTCCAAGACGGCGGGCACGCTCGGGTTCGTGCAGGCGCGGGCGGAGCTGCTGCACGGCCGCCTGGTCGCCGTCGACCGCCTGCGGGCGGAGGCGCCGGGCCTCTCGATCGAGGGGCGCAGCGAGGTGGTCGACGGCCGCCCGGTGGCGCTGCACCTCGACCGCGCCGTGGTCGGGCGCACCAGCGCCACCGGCAGCATCCGGTTCGCGCAAAGGCCCGGCGACCCGATGCGGGTGACGCTGGCCGGCCCGCGGCTGGACCTGACGGCGGTGCTGGAGGCCCGGTCCAAGCTGCAGCCGGCGGCGGAGGCGACGGCCAGGGAAGAAGCGCCCGGCGTGCCGTTTGCCGTCGACCTGCGGTTCGGCCAGGTGTTCGTGAAGCATGCGACGATCGCCGCCGTCGCGCTGACCGCGGAGGGGACCACCAGCCGGGTCGCCCGCGCCACCCTGCGCAGCGGCGGCGCCGAGGCGGTGCAGGCCACCCTGGCGCCCGCGGCAGGCGGGCGGCACCTGAGCGTCGCCGTCACCGACCTTGGCGTGCTGCTGCGCGCCTTGGACGTGACGGAGACGCTGGCCGGCGGGCGCCTGGCGCTCAGCGGCGACTTCGACGACCGGGTCGCCGGCTCGCCGTTCGCGGGCAGCGCCGAGCTGACGGATTTCCGCGTCCAGAACGCGCCGATCCTTGGCAAGGTGCTGCAGGCGCTCACCTTGTACGGTTTGGTGGACGCCCTGCGCGGGCCGGGGCTGGTGTTCGACCGGCTGTCGCTGCCGTTCCGCCTGACCGGGTCGCGGCTCGAGCTGGACGACGCCCGCGCGTTCAGCTCGTCGCTCGGCGTCACCGCCAAGGGCGCGCTGGACCTCGGCCGCAGCACCTTGGCGATGGATGGCACCGTGGTTCCCGCCTACGCGCTCAACACGTTGCCGGGGCGCCTGCCGCTGCTGGGCCGGCTGTTCAGCCCGGAGCGCGGCGGCGGGGTGTTCGCGGCGACCTACAACCTGCATGGCGCGCTGTCCGATCCGCGCGTCGGCTTCAACCCGCTGGCGGCGCTCACGCCGGGCGCGCTGCGCGGGCTGTTCGGCATGTTGCCTTGACGCCGGGTTGACGGGGTTTTAGC
>CAXSFF010000598.1:0-3365 GCA_964236035.1 uncultured Acetobacteraceae bacterium | reverse complement strand
GACGACCTGCGGGTGATCGCCGGGCACCGCTCCGACGATATCGAGGCGCTGCTGGGCTGGCGCGGGCGCGACGAGGCGATCCATCGCGACGACCTGGTGCTGCTCGGTGGTGTCTCAGTCTGAGTTCGCCCTCGATTGACACGGTCCTTTGTCGCGCTCAGCGCCCGGCTCCTGTACGCTTGGCGCGAAGCACCTGAAGGGTTTGCCGGATGGCCGAGCGCCGCATCGAGACAAGTATCGAGATCGAAGCGCCCCCGAAAAAGGTCTGGTCGCTTCTGACCGATTTCGCCGGGATGGCGGCTTGGAACCCGTTCATCAAATCCATTTCCGGCACACTTGCTCCCGGTGGCAGGTTAGCTGTTCACATCGTCCCGCCCGGCAAGAGCGGCATGCGGTTCAAGCCGACTATTCTCGCAGTGCATTCGGAGCGTGAGCTTCGGTGGCTCGGTCGACTCTTGTTGCCGGGCATCTTTGATGGCGAGCATTATTTCCTGCTTGAGCCGGTGGGATCAGACAGGACGCGCCTGACGCAGGGCGAAAAGTTCTCAGGCCTATTGGTCGGCGCGTTTGGCGGAACTCTTTCGGCAACAGAGGACGGCTTCGAGGCTATGAACGTAGCGCTCAAACAACGGGTGGAGACGCGCTCGCACCCCTGACCCTGAAGGCGCTGCTACAGGCCCACCGAGTGCGTCGGCGTTCGGCAGGCAGCGTGTTATGGATTTGCCCGATGCGGACGCGTCCAAGCCCAGTTCGGGCGGCTTGCTACCTACAGCTCGGCGGTCGTTCCCGGATCGAGCCCGATGGTATAGCATCGGGACGAGGGCTTTCCGCCGAGGACCGATGACCGCTGAACCCGACCACGCCGCTGCCTGGTTGCAGGACGCTGCCCACGCTGCGCGCGCCGCCTCCGCCATGCTCGCCCAGACGCCCGATGCCGTGCGCAACGCCGGGCTGCTGGCGGCGGCGCGGCAATTGCGGGCGGACAGCAGCGCCATCCTGGCGGCCAACGACAGCGACCTGGCGGCCTCGCAGGCCAGCCCGGCGTTCCGCGACCGGCTGACGCTGACTACGGCGCGGGTGGCGGCGATGGCGGACGGGCTGGACCAGGTCGCGGCGCTGCCGGACCCGCTGGCGCGCACGCTGGCCGACTGGACGCGGCCGAACGGGCTGCGCATCCGCCGCATCGCCACCCCCGTCGGCGTGATCGGCATGATCTACGAAAGCCGCCCCAACGTCGGCGCCGACGCCGCGGCGCTGTGCCTGAAATCGGGCAACGCCGTCATCCTGCGCGGCGGCTCCGAGAGCCTGCACAGCGCGCGGGCGATCCACGGCGCGATCACCGCCGGGTTGGCGGAGGCGGGGCTGCCGGCCGCCGCCGTGCAGGTTGCCCCGACCGCCGACCGTGCCTTCGTGGCGGCGATGCTGGCCGGTGGCGGGCTGCTCGACCTCATCATCCCGCGCGGCGGCAAGGGCCTGGTCGAACGGGTGCAGCGCGAGGCGCGGGTGCCCGTGCTGGCCCATGCGGAGGGCATGAACCACGTCTACGTCCACGCCGCCGCCGACCCGGCGATGGCGCGCTCCATCCTGGCCAACGCCAAGATGCGCCGCACCGGCGTCTGCGGCGCGGCCGAGACATTACTGCTGGATCACGCCGCCATCGGGCAGCTCCCTGGTCTGGTCGCCGAGCTGGCGGCGCTCGGCTGCCGCTTCCGCGCCGACGCCCGCGCCCGCACCGTCCTCCCGGAGCTGCCCGCCGCTGAGCCCGAGGATTTCTCGACGGAATGGCTGGACGCCGTGCTCAACATCGCCGTGGTGGACGACCTCGACGCTGCCCTGGCGCACATCGCCCGCCATGGCAGCGAGCATACCGACGCGATCGTCACCGAGGACGCCGCCGCCGCTGGGCGCTTCCTGGCGGGGGTGTCGAGCGCCGTGGCGTTGTGGAACGCGTCGACGCAGTTCTGCGACGGCGGCGAGTTCGGCTTCGGCGGCGAGATCGGCATCGCCACGGGGCGCATCCACGCGCGCGGCCCCGTCGGCGTGGAGCAGCTGACCACGTTCCGCTACGTGGTGACCGGCAACGGGCAGGTGCGGGCGTGATCCCATCCTCGGTTCGCGGGACGCAAAGCTGACCGCCACGCCGCGCTTCGGGCATCGCCATCGGCTGCGGGTCGGCGTGCTTGGCGGTTCGTTCAACCCGGCGCATGCCGGCCACCGCCACGTGGCGCAGACCGCGTTGCGGCGGCTGCGGCTGCGGCAGGTCTGGCTGATGGTCTCGCCGGGCAACCCGCTGAAGCCCGCCGCGGGCATGGCGCCGTTCGCAGAGCGGGTCGCGTCGGCGCGCCGCATCGCCGATGGCCGCCGCATCGTCGCCACCACGATCGAGCGCGACCTTGGCAAACGTTACACCGCCGACAGCCTACGGGCGTTGCGGCGGCGGTTCCCCTGCATGCGGTTCGTCTGGCTGATGGGGGCGGACAACCTCGCCGGGTTGCCGACGTGGCGGCGGTGGATGGACATCGCGCGGGCGATGCCGTTCGCCGTGGTGCCGCGCCCCAGCTATAACCACCGGGCGTTGGCGGGGCAGGCGGCGCAGCGGCTGCGGCCCGCGTTGCAGCCGTCGCGGGCCGGATCGGTGTTGGCCGGGCGGGCAGCGCCGGCATGGAGCTTCCTGCCGGGGCCGCAGAATGCCATATCTGCGACGGCGTTGCGTGCGGCATCCTCCGCGGCACCCGCACCAGGAGCAGGACGATAGCCAGAAAGCCGACCGCCGAGACGGGCTCGAAGACCGGCGCCAAGCCGCCCGCCAAGCGCCGCCCACCCAAACCGGCGGCCACGGCGCTGGCGGAGGCGGCGAAGGCTCCGGGCACGCCGCGCAAGAAGGCCGCCGCCGCCGGGCCGAAGCCCCGCGCCCCGCGCAAGCCCAAGGCCGAGCCGTCGGCGCTGGACCGGGTGCAGGCGGTGATCGTCGAGAGCCTGGAGGCGGACAAGGCCGAGCAGATCGTCGTGCTGGACCTGGCTGGCCGCGCCGCGTTCACCGACCGCATGGTGATCGCGACGGGGCTGGCGGACCGTCAGATCAGCGCGATGGCCACGCATTTGCAGGAGAAGCTGCGCGAGGCGGGCGTGGGGCGCGTGCCGGTCGAGGGGGCTGGCGGCTCCGACTGGGTGCTGATCGACGCGGGCGACATCGTCGTGCACCTGTTCAAGCCCGAGGCCCGCGACTTGTACGCGCTGGAGAAGATGTGGGGCGAGGACCTCGACGAGGTGGCCGAACCCGAGGCCATGGCCTGACCGCATCGATCGTTTCGCTTCTCCTCCTCCCCTTGCGGGAGGAGGCCGGGAGGAGGGGTGGCCACATCAAC
>CAXSFF010000597.1:0-3370 GCA_964236035.1 uncultured Acetobacteraceae bacterium | reverse complement strand
CAGCGCTTCTTGTCCGCCCACGACGGGATCAACAACCTCTTCCTGCTCCGCCGCCACCAAGTTCCAGCCGCCCGGTATCGAGCCGCCCGGACCCAGGCCTTTCAGGTTGGGGCCGAGGTCACCGGCGTCGCCGCTGAGGCGTAACCACGGGCACGACGTCCTTGTCGCGCCCCGTCGCAACGCCAATCCAACAAGTTGACAGTGCCGGCGAGATGCCCTCTCGGTCACACCCAGCCGCGCCTCCTGCATCCGGAACAAGGACCGGCGCTCGTCAAGCGTGAGATGCTGGAAGCCGCGTGCTGCCATGGTCGTCTCCTCATGCCAACATGCTGAGAAGGCAAGGTTGTCGCACTTCAGGATAGAACGCACCCCGCTTACAGATTTTGTCGGTGCAAGGTAGAGATGTCATGGCACGCGCAAAGTAGAGGTGGCACTGGGGCCGACGCCGGACGGCGCGCCAGGTGCCTCCAAGTTGTTCACCGCACGCGCCCGACCCGCCGCACCACGCCGCTTGCTGTCCGGAAACGCCGCCTGCTGCGCCTTTACATGCGCCAAAACCTCGCTCAGGCGCTTGTTTACAGCCCTGGAAATGAAAGCTCCCCAAAGCCGAAGCTGCCAGAGGTTGATAGCCTGCTTACAAACGGTGCGGAACAATGGTGTCATCGTCGTGCCCGGGATCGTTGCCATGGTCGACGATAATGTTCCAACAGCGGTTACGGCCAACGCGTCCTAGGCAGGCGGCAACGGCGCGGTCCCCTCGTTGAGGATGTCTAGATAGGCGCGATAAGCAAACACGCGGCCCCGCCGGCGCCCAGTGACCTCCTGGACGATCCCGAGCCGCACGAGGTCAGCTAGGGCCGCGTTCACCGTCGGAGTGGTGAGCCCAGTGCGTTTCATCAGCGAGCCGGCCGTCGCAAACGGGTTCTGTTGCAGGAGGTCATGAACGCGCAGCGCCGACCCTGCGCGCTCGCTCTCGGCTGTGATCCGCTCGCGGTCATCCTTGAAGAGGGTGACAATCTGGGTGGCGGCGTCGAAGGCCTGGTTTGCGGTCTCGGCAACACCGTCGAGAAAGAACTCCAGCCAGGGCTCCCAGGCGCCCTGCTCCCGCACCTCCTGGAGCAGGCGGTAGTAGTCAGCACGGTGCGTCTTCAGGTATAGGCTGAGGTAGAGCAGCGGCTTCCTGAGCACGTCGTGAACGCACAGATACAGCGTCACCAACAGGCGCCCGATGCGCCCGTTGCCGTCGAGGAATGGGTGGATGGTTTCGAACTGGACGTGAAGCAGGCCGGCCTTGATCAGCGCGGGCAGGCGCGACTCCGTCTCGTGCATGAAACGCTCGAACAGGTCGAGGCAGCCGTCGATCTCGCCAACTGGTGGTGGAACGAAAAGCGCGTTGCCGGGCCGGGTGCCCCCGATCCAGTTCTGGGTGCGGCGGAACTCGCCTGGACCCTTGGTTCCGCCACGCCCGCTCTGGAGCAGCCGGGCGTGCATCTCGCGGATCAGGCGGAGCGACAGCGGCAGGTGCTCAAGCCGCTCCAACCCATGCATCATGGCATCCACGTAGTTGGACACCTCGCGGATGTCGTCGATGGGCTGCCCAGCCTGGGCCTCCGTCTCGAAGCGCAGAAGGTCGGACAGCGTTGATTGCGTTCCCTCGATCTGGGAGGACAGGACCGCCTCCTTGCGGACATACATGTAGAGGAACAGCTCCTGGCGCGGCAGCAGCACCGTGATGCCGTCAAGACGGCCGAGCGCGCGTTCTGCGGCGCTCAAACGGTCGAGCAGGCTCAGGATGTCGATCGGGGGAGTCGGAGGGAGCGGCGGAGGAACGAAGGCACGGACGACCTCGCCGCCGACGGGAGTTTCGACGAGGCAACCAAGCCTTGATGCCGGAGTGTTGGTCGAACCGATGCTCATCGCCGTCATGGTGGCGACCTCGTCCTATTTAAGCAAGTACGCCTTTGCTTTAATAAGGTTCGGGATTAGGTAAGTCCGCTTAAATAGCGGATCGCCATCACGGGAGAACACGGCCGGCCTGCTCAGCTTCGTGAGGTTGCCTTGGCTATTCAGATGCTCAACCGCATGATCCGCGCCGCCAAGCCTGCATCCGTCCGGCGCTGAACCGTCCAGGCCCAAAGACCTCGCCGCTCGTGCTCGGCCCCATGCACCACTGCCATGTCAAGCCAGAGCAGACGTTGCTCGCCTGCTGAACAAGAAGCTACATCAAGGTCCACTGGACACAGCTTTGGTCACCACCTGGCACAGGAAGTGCCTCGGTTCTTATGCTACTGCAGCGACTTGGACGGGAGGCCGAGAACATGACGGATCAGCAGGGTTCCCAACCTTCGCGCCGCACGTTCCTGCACCAGCTTGCCGTGGTTGGGGGCGCCGGGCTGGTGATGGCGGGGCTGGATGCGCTCGGCATGTCCATGGCCTCGGCGCAGACGGCCCCGCCCGCGCTGAGCGGCTCGGGCGCGGGCCGCCGCGTGGTGATCCTGGGCGCGGGCGTCGCCGGCATGACCGCAGCCTACGAGCTGTCCAAGCTGGGCTACGACTGCCAGGTTCTGGAAGCACGCAGCTTCGCCGGCGGGCGCTGCCAAACGGCACGGGCCGGCTTCGCGTTGACGGAGCTGGGCGGGGAGGAGCAGCGCTGCACCTTCGACGAGGGACAGTACATCAACCACGGCCCCTGGCGCATCCCGTTCAATCACCAGTCCACGCTGCACTACACCCGCGAGTTCGGCATTCCGCTGGAGGTGATGGTCAACGACAACGATGCCTCCTACGCCCTTTTTGAAGGCGGAACCGGCCCGTTGCAGGGCAAGCCGGTCCGCCGGGCGGAGGTCGCCGCCGACATGCGCGGCCACACGGCGGAGCTGCTGGCCAAGCTGGTCCGCAAGGGCGCGCTGGATGACGCGATGACGGCGGAGGACCGGGAGGCGTTCACTGCCTACCTGGTGCGCGAAGGCTACCTGTCTGCCAAGGACCTGTCCTACTCCGGCGCCGAGGGCCGGGGCTACGACCTATGGCCCGGCGCCATGACCATACCCGGGCCGGGAAAACCGGGTGCGCCGCATGGGATGCTGGACCTGCTACACTCCAGGACGTGGCGCACGCTGCGCTCCGTCACGGCATTCAGCCAGCAGCGCACGATGTTCCAGCCGGTCGGCGGCATGGACCGGATCGCGCGGGGGTTCGAGGCCAAGGTCGGCCGGATGATCCGCTACGGTGTGGAGGTGGAGCGCATCGGCCAGGACGTTGACGGGGTGGAGGTCGCCTGGACCGATGCTCAGGGGCAGCGCGGCACGACGAAGGCGGACTACTGCATCTGCACGATCCCGCTCTCGGTGCTGCGCGGCATCGAGATGGC
>CAXSFF010000596.1:0-3376 GCA_964236035.1 uncultured Acetobacteraceae bacterium | reverse complement strand
CGCTGCGCCAGGTGGTGCCGCACGTGCGCTGGATCGCCCTGGCCATGCACCCCGTGGACGACGAGCTGTTCATGGATTGGCCGTTCATGGCGCAGATGGATGCCGTGGTGTGGCCGTATGCGCCCCTGGTCGGCCTGCCTCCCGAGCTGGACGTCGTGATGGACAAGATCGTGCAGACGGGGCCGTTCCTGGAAACGGCCGCAGCGCCGGCCAAGGCGGAGGCACGGGCGCAGCTCGGTCTCCCAGGCAACGCGCCGCTGGTGGTCTACGCCCCGCGCGGCTTCCCGTTCGGGCGGGAGTTCGGCCACCGCACCCTCGCGGGCGTGTTCGGCGGCATCGAGGCGCTGCGCCGGGGCGACTATCCGGAGTTGCGCCTCGTCCTGCTGGCGGTCAACGACCCGGCCGAGCTGCGCGGCATCGCGGGCGTTCCGGACATCCTGCCGGATTGGGTCACGGTGAAGGGCGTCGTCACCCCGGTGGAGTCGCTGCTGCACACCCGCGCCGCCGACGCCGTGATCGGCGAGGGCACCAGCACCATGCACGAAGGCGCTGCGCTGCGGACGCCGCTGGTGCTGGTGCCCGGCCCGATCATCGAGGCGACCTTGCTGGCCCAGGCGTTGGGCCGCGAACAGGCGGCGACGGTCATCACCCAGCCCGAAGCCCTGGCACCCACCTTCGCGGCGGCATTCGCGGCGGCGCTGGCCCAGGGTCCGGCGCGCGATGCCAGGCTGGACCGGGCGCAGGCCCTGGTCACCGGCGGCGGCGGGGCCGCGGCGGCGGCGCGGCTGGTGCTCGACGTGGTAGACCGCTACCGTGCGAAGCGGACGCTGCAGCAGGCGGCCGATTGACGCCGTGCTGCTCCGCACCCTGTTCGCCTGCTGCCTCCTGGCCAGCGCCTCCGCCCGGGCGGAGGACGCCGCCGTGCAGGCCGCCTATGCCGGCTACGCCAAGGGACTGAACCTGTTCGACATCGACCTCGCGGTGACGCTGCGCCCCGCCGATTACCGGCTGCGGGTCGCGTTCCGCCTGGTCGGGGTGCTGGGGGCGCTGGTGCATGCCGACGGCGCCACCGTGGTGGATGGCCGCTTCGCCGGCGGCGGCGCACTGCCGCGCGAGCTGTTCAGCTCCGGGCAGTTCCGCGGCGCCCCGCACGTGACGCAGATCGACTGGCGCGACGGTTCGCCGAAGGTGACGCAGATGCTCCCCGTCGAAACGGACCGCGAGTCCGTGCCGGACAGCGAGCAGGCGCACACCATCGACGCGCTCAGCGCCATCGCGCTGGTGCTGCACCGGGTGAACGAGACGGGCACCTGCGAGGCGGCGGCCCGCACCTTCGACGGCGTCCGCCTGGCCGAGTTCGCCGCCCGGACGGCGGGGACGGAGACGCTGGCGCCCACCGGCCGGTCCTCGTTCCAGGGGCAGGCGCTGCGCTGCGACGTGACCGGGCGGATGACCGGCGGCTTCATGCGCGACGGCGACCAAACCGAACTGCGCCGGCCGAAGCAGGGCTCGGCCTGGTTCGCCCGGCTGCAGCCTGGGCAGCCGCTGATCCCCGTCCGCATCGTGTTCTACACGGAGGAAGGCTCGCCCAGCGCGACGCTGTACCTGGCGCCGCCGCATTGAGGCATTGCGGCGCCGCCGCATCAAGGCATCAGGGCGCTCAGGCGATCGGCATGCGGAACGTGAAGCGGGTCTCGCCGGGCGTCGACGCCGTCTCGATGCTGCCGCCATGCGCGCGGGCGATTTCGGACGCGATGAACAGGCCGAGGCCGAGGCCCTCCTGGCTGGGCCGCACGGCGCCACGGAAGAACGGCTGGAACAGCCGCTCCATCGCGGCTGGCGAGATCGGCTCGCCCCCGTTCGCGACCGACAGCTCGAAGCTGCCGGCGTCCGTGGCGCCCCGCACGCGGACCGCCTCGGCGGGGGCGCCATGGGTCAAGGCGTTGCCGAGCAGGTTGGACAGCAGTTGCCCGATGCGGCCGCCGTCGCAGCTGACCGGCTGCGTCAGCGCGAAGCTGGCGTCGATGACCCGGTCGGGATAGGCGCTGCGCAGCTCCTGGACCACCTGCGCAAGGATGGGGCCGATCGGCACCGCCGGGTCGAGGCGCATGGCCAGGCCGCCGCCCAGCCGGCCGCGGGCGAAATCCAGCACGTTGTCGATGAGGCCCGACATGCGGGAGACGCTCTGCTCGATGTGCCCGGCGATCTCCGCCGCCCGCTCCGGCCGCCGCAGCAGCAGCCGGGTGCCGGCGGCCACGGACGCCAGCGGGTTGCGCAGGTCGTGGCCGAGCACGGCGATGAACTGCTCGCGGAGTTCCGAGACCTCCCGCTCCTGCAGCAGCGTCGCCTCCGAGCTGGCGAGCTTGCGGCTGGCGTCGAGATGGAAGGCGACCAGATCGGCGAACAGCTTGAACGACCCGATGATCTCGGGCGTGTCCAGCACGCGGGGCTGCGGATCAATGGCGCACAGCGTGCCGAAGAACGAGCCGTCCGGCAGCACGATGGGCGCCGAGATATGGCTCTGGAAGCCGTACAGCGCCGGCGACGGGTGCCCGCGGTAGACGGCGTCTTCCGCCACGTTGTTGATGATGATGGGCTCGCCGTTGGCGCGCAGCTCGTGGCAGATCGTCGTCTGCACATCCAGCTCGTCGCCGGTCTTCAGGCCGAGCTTGACCTCGTCCCGCACGCTGCAGGCGACCCAGCGGCTCTCCGTGACCCGGGCGACGGCGGCGAACCCCATGCCGGTGGTGCGGCAGACGACATCGAGGATCGTCGGGACCGCGGCGATACGGCCGACAGCGTCGATGTCGGCCTGGATGCTGGTCGAGGAGGGCTGGTTCATTGCGCATGCAGTTTACGGAACAACGCACCGTTTCAGCAAACGCGGCCGCGGCAACCCCGAAGCTGCAAGGGTCGGCCTTGTCCTAGGCCAGGCTGAGGGCAGCCGACGGGACAGGTCCGGAACCGGCAGCCCGGCCCAGCTCGCGGCGGCCGGGTTCGCGATGGGCAGGATCGCCCTTGCCGCTCCTGTTGATGGACGGCAGCGTGATGCGGGTCCGGCCGACGTGCCTCTTGCCTTCCCAGACCTCGGCCTCGCCGCTCAGCCCCGGGATCAGCGAGGCGAACGTCAGAGCCTCGGCGTCGTCCACGCAATGCAACATGGTGGCGAGGGAAATTTGCCCGGCTTCGTCCAAGGGGTATATTTTATAGGCTGGCACTGCGACCTCCGACCTGATGAGGCGGGAGGGAGAACGCCTCTCAGTCATCGGTGCCTGTGGGTAGATTCATAACGATGATTGAGATATCATAAGATATGTTATTACGCCTAGGCTAGTAGATTCGGACTAGCTTTTGTTTATTTAATCGTGAATTTGTC
>CAXSFF010000595.1:0-3378 GCA_964236035.1 uncultured Acetobacteraceae bacterium | reverse complement strand
ACCTGGCGCGCGGCCACCCCTCCCCTGGCCCCTCCCGCAAGGGGAGGGGGAAGAATCAGGCGATGCGTGCCTTGATGTCCGCCATCACCGCCTCGAACATCGCCTCCGTCAGGCGCCCGGTGTTCGTGTTGTAGCGGGACACGTGGTAGCTGTCCGCCAGCATCGGCCCGCCCGGCACGGCATGCATGGCGCCATGGGCGAACTTCAGCCGCGCCGCCGGCAGCCCGAACGCGCGCAGCACGGCGGCATGCGCCAGCACCCCCAGCGCCAGCACCACCCGCAGCGATGGCATCGCGCGCAGCTCGGCGGCCAGGAACTGGTTGCAGGTCTTGACCTCGGCCGGAGTCGGCAGGTTTTCCGGCGGCACGCAGCGCACGGCGTTGACGATGCGGCAGTCATGCAGCGCCAGGCCATCCGCCGGGTCGGCATGGTAAGCGCCGCTGGCGAAGCCGAACCGCAGCAAGGTCTGGTACAGCAGGATGCCGGCATGGTCGCCGGTGAACGGCCGCCCGGTGCGGTTGGCGCCCCTGACGCCCGGCGCCATGCCCACCACCAGGAAGCGCGCATCGCGCTGGCCGAAGCTAGGCACGGGGCCGTTGAACCAATCCGCATGCGCCGCCTGGTTCGCCGCGCGGTACGCGACGAGGCGGGGGCAGAGCGGGCAGTCCAGCGGCGGCGCAGGGGGAAGGGCGGCGCCCTCAGATGGCATCGCTGGGATCGACGAACGGCTCGGCGGGGGTCAGGCGGTTGGTGCGCGCGCGCGGCTCGGTCTGCCGCCGGGTGAAGCCGGAGCTGATCTCCGCCAGTTCGAGGAACTGGTCGGCCTGGCGGCGTAGGTCGTCGGCGATCATCGGCGGGCTGCTGCGCACGGTGGAGACGACGGAGACGCGCACGCCCTGGCGCTGCACCGCCTCGACCAGGCGGCGGAAGTCGCTGTCGCCGCTGAACAGGATGGCGTGGTCGAGCTTCGGCGCCAGTTCCAGCATGTCGACGGCGAGTTCCACGTCCATGTTGCCCTTGACCCGGCGGCGGCCGGCGGCGTCGGTGAACTCGCGCGCGGCCTTGGTCACCAGGCTGTAACCGTTGTAGGCGAGCCAGTCGGTCAACGGCTTCAGCGGCGAGTATTCCTCCGTCTCAAGGACGGCGGAGTAGTAGTAGGCCCGGATGACATGCGTTTTGCTGCGGAAATAGTCGAGAAGGTTGCGGTAATCCACATCAAACCCGAGGTTTCGCGAGGCGGAATAGAGATTGGCGCCGTCGATGAACAATGCAGTGCGCTCGTTGGGCAGAAAAAGCACGTTGTCGATCCTCTGATGCCGGACAGCGCCGGTGTATGCCGCCCTGCCTCATGCTTGAGCATAGAGACACAATTCAGTCGCAGAAAGGTACAGGCTCAATGATTTTTGTTGCTATTGGCGCGAACTTACCCCGCGCGGACGGCACCTCTGCATTACAGACATGCCATCAGGCTGCCATCGATATGGGCAACATAGCTGGACTGCGCCTGATCGCAACATCGCGTTGGTTCGAAACGGCGCCGATGCCGCCGTCCGGGCAGCCGCACTACGTCAATGGCATGGCACTGTTGCACGGCGACCTCTCGCCGGCGTCCCTGCTGGCGGCGTTGCAGGCGCTGGAGCGCGACGCCGGGCGCGTGCGCGGCGCGGCCAACGCGGCCCGCACCCTGGACCTGGACATCGCCGCCATCGGCGACCTGGTTCGGCCCGCGCCGGACCCTGTGGTCCCGCATCCGCGCCTGCACCTGCGGCAATTCGTGCTGGCGCCGATGGTCGACCTGGCGCCGGGCTGGCGGCATCCCGTGCTCGGCCGTTCCGCCGCCGAACTGTTGGCCGCGTTGCCGGACCAGGGTATGCGGCCGTTGCCGGCGTGAGCGTTCGCACCCGCAGCAACGCCTTGCGGAACAGGCCCGCCCGCGCTATTTATCACGATCAATCTCCGTTACCGGGAGCCTTGGTCTCATGGCGCGTGTCACTGTCGAGGATTGCGTCGAGCGCGTTCCCAACCGCTTCGAGCTGGTGCTGTTCGCCGCCCAGCGCGCCCGCAACCTGTCGCGTGGCGAGGAGCTGACGGTCGACCGCGACAACGACAAGAACCCCGTGGTGGCGCTGCGCGAGATCGCCGGCGAGACCATTGCGCTGCCGAAGCTGGAGCTGGACCTGATCAAGTCGTTCTCCCGCGCGCCGGAGCCGGAGCCGGCGGACGAGGAGGTGCTGGACCTCATCCCGACCGACCAGAACATCTTCGGCCTGCAGGACATCTCCGCCGAGGAAGAGGCCGCCAACATGCCGGTCGAAGAGATGTCGCCGGAGGACCTGGAGGCGGCGATCGAGGCGGAACTCGGCGGCCGGTCGCGCCGGTAGCCCAGCCACCGAAGGCTGATGCATTCCAGGCTTCACCCGGCTGCCTTTGCTCCCGACGGCGCCGCCGGGTCTGCGCAGCCGGATGCTGCCGACCATCCGCTGCGCTGCTGCATCCGGGCCTATGATCCCAAAGCCGACCTGAGCATCCTGGATGCGGCGCTCGACACGGCAACCCGCGCCCATGCCAGCCAGCGCCGCGACAACGGCGACCCCTACATCACCCATCCCGTCGCCGTCGCCGAGATCCTGGCCGGCTACGGCCTGGACCTCGGCAGCATCGTCACTGCGCTGCTGCATGACGTGGTGGAGGACACGCCCGTCACCTTGGCGGAGATCAAGGCGCGGTTTGGCGCCGATGTCGCCGGGCTGGTGGACGGCGTCACCAAGCTCACCCGGCTGGAGCTGAACTCCGACCGCACCAAGCAGGCGGAGAACTTCCGCAAGCTGGTGCTGGCGATGAGCCGCGACATCCGCGTGCTGCTGGTCAAGCTGGCGGACCGGCTGCACAACATGCGCACCCTGCACTTCATGGCGTCGGCCGACCGCCGCCAGCGCATCGCCCGCGAGACGATGGAGATCTACGCCCCGCTGGCCGAGCGCATCGGCATGGACGCGATGAAGACCGAGCTGCAGACCCTGGCCTTCGCCCAATTGGAGCAGGAGGCGTTCGACACCATTCAGGCGCGGCTGAACTTCCTGCGCGGGCAGGGCGCCGACGTGATCGAGACGGTGCGCAGCGAGTTGCTCAAGGTGTGCCGCGAGGCCGGCGCCGCCGCGGTCGAGGTGACGGGGCGGGAGAAGAGCCCGTTCTCGATCTGGGAGAAGATGAAGCGCCGCAACGTGGCGTTCGAGCAGCTCTCGGACATCATGGCGTTCCGCGTGGTGATGCCGACGCGGGAGGCGTGCTACCAGGCGCTGGGCGCCGTGCATGCGGCGTACCCCGTGATCGCCGGGCGCTTCAAGGACTACATCTCGACGCCGAAATCCAACGGCTACC
>CAXSFF010000594.1:0-3382 GCA_964236035.1 uncultured Acetobacteraceae bacterium | reverse complement strand
TGAACAGGGCGCCGCCGCCCTGCGCCGTGTCCAGCTCCTCCGGGCGCCGAGGACGGTACAGGTAGTCGGTGAAGTTCAGCGCGTTGATCATCCGCACCGCGCCGAACTCACCGGAGTCGATCAGCGCCCGGGTCCGCAGGTAGGGCAGGTCGTAGCTGTGGCTGTGGCCGACCAGGAGGTGGATGCCTGCCGCCTCCGCCGCGCCAATCATCGCGTGGCAATCCCCGATGGCGAGCGCCATAGGCTTCTCGACCAGCACGTGCTTGCCGTGGGCGGCGGCGATGCGGACGTGCTCCACATGCATCTGGTGCGGCGTCGCAATGTAGACGGCGTCCACGTTGGGGTCTGCGCACAGCGCCTCCACCGTGTCATAGCCGGCGGCGGCAAAGTCGCGGGCGAAGCAGTCCCGCGCCTCGGCCCGCGGGTCCGCGGCGGCGGTCAACTGGATTCGGGGATGGCGCACGAGCGTCGGCAGCATGAGCATGAAGGCCCGGCCCAGCCCGGCCACGCCCAACCGCAGCAGGGCCGCCACCGCTAAAGGTCCAGCACCAGCAGGCCAGACTTGGCGCGGGACACGCAGATCATCATGGCGGCCTTCTTCTCGGCCTCGCTCAGCACCAGGTCGCGGTGGTCTGGCTCGCCGTCCAGCACGGTTGTCCGGCACGTGCCGCAGGTGCCGCTCTCGCAGCTGCTCGGCGTCTTGCGGCCATGGGCGCGGATGGTTTCTAGGATGGTGGTGCCCACGGGCACCTCCAGCTTCGGCCCGCCGCGGCCGAGCTGGATGATGAAGGGCACGTCGTCGGCGCGGGGCCGGACCAGGTCGGAGCCGAAGTCCTCGAAATGCACCGCCGATTCCGGCCAGTGCCCCGTCATGTCCCGCACCGCATCCATCAGCGGGCGGGGGCCGCAGCAGTAGATGTAGGCCTTGCCCGGCTCCTCGAACACCGGCCACAGGTCGAACGCCTGGCCGGGGTCGCCATTGTCGTGATGCACCGTCACCCGGTCCTGGAACTCCGCCAACTCGGGCAGGAACGCGGTGCCGGACGCGCTGCGGGTCAAGTAGTAAAGGTGGAAGGGCGCGTTCCCGGCCGCGCGCAGGTAGCGGATCATGGACAGGATCGGCGTGATGCCGATGCCGCCGGCGACGAAGACGTAGCTCGGCGCGGACGTCACCAACTCGAACAGGTTGCGCGGCGGCGCCACCTCGACCGTGTCGCCAGCCTTCACGCCGTCTATCAGGCTGACGGAGCCGCCGCGGCCCCCCTCCTCCCGCTTCACTGCCACCACGTAGCGGTCGCGCTCACGAGGATCGTTGCAAAGAGAATAGTTGCGCATGGCGCCGCTCGGCACGCGGACTGCCACGTGCGACCCAGGGCCCCAGGCCGGCAGCTCCGCCCCGACGGGATCACGGAACTCAAGCAGCTGGATGCCGTCCGCCGTCGGTTCGGACCGTGCCACGCGCAGCGACAACAGCGCCACGTCCTCGGCTTGCGCGGCAGCGCTTTCGGGCTGGACCATATGGATCGCGCTCCCCATGCCAATGTTCATACATCTTAGGTCGCTAAGCGATCCTGCTCAAGACCCTGGCAGCAAAACCGGCCAATTCATGGCTTGCACTCCTTGCTGCGGCGGTGAATGGCGGAGTTCGTCTCGGTCCGCACTCGACATGGCGCCGTCGAGGGTCTATCTGAAAGCTTAGGAAGCAACCTTCGCCAGCGTGCCGGAGCACGCCCTGGCTTGGCCCGCGGGAGACAGATGATGCTGACTGTGCAAGAGAATGACCGGCTGTGCCGGGTCGAGGGCGATGCCCCGATGGGCAAGCTGGTGCGCCGCCATTGGATTCCTGCCGCACTGTCCGAGCAGTTGGTCGCGGCGGATGGCACGCCGATCCGGCTACGGCTTCTTGGCGAGGACTTGGTGGCGTTCCGCGACACCAACGGCCGGTTGGGCGTACTCGGCGAGTTCTGCACCCATCGCAAGGCATCGTTGGCGTTCGGGCGCAACGAGGAGTGCGGCCTGCGCTGCTTGTATCACGGCTGGAAGTTCGACGTGGACGGCAACGTGACGGAGATGCCGTCCGAGCCGAAGGAAAGCGGCTTCGCCGAGAAGGTGAGGCACAAGGCCTATCCGACGCGGGAAGCCGGCGGCTTCATTTGGGTCTACATGGGACCGGCGGAGGAGATGCCGGAGTTCGAGGCGCCGCCCTGGGCGCCGACGCCGGAGGCCAAGGTCTCGGTCGTGCGCATCGAGCTGCCCTGCAACTGGGTCCAGGTGATGGAGGGGCAGATCGACTCCGCCCATAGTTCCAGCCTGCACTCGTCGGACATGAAGCCGGCCCGCACCACCACGGCCGAGGCCTCGGGCGCCATTTGGACCCGGCCGTCAACGGACAAGAACCCCCGCATCCAGGTGCAGGTGACCAATTACGGCATGCGCTACGCCGCGATCCGCCGCCCGATCATGAATGCCAGGGATAACGACTACGTCCGCATCACCACCTTCGTGGCGCCGTTCACCGCGCTGATCCCGCCCAACAGCTCCTACAACATCGCAAGCGTGATCGTGCCGCGGGACGACACCAGCTGCTACTTCCACTTCATCGCCTGGGGCTATGCCGACACGGTGATCGGCCATGATGCCTGGCGCAAGTTCTGCGTCGTGCAGCCCGGCGTGGACGTGGACAGCGATTTCCGGCCGATCCTGCGCAATGCCGCCAACAACTACCTGCAGGACCGCGCCGCCATGAAGGCTGGCGACTTCACGGGCTTGCCGGGCATCCCGAACCAGGACATCGCGATGTGGGAGTCGATGGGCGCCATCGCCGACCGCAGCTCCGAGCGGCTGGGCGCCAGCGACATCGCGGTCATCCAGTTCCGCCGCGTGATGCTGGACGCGCTGACGCGGTTCGAGCAGGGCCTGGGCGCGATCGGCCAGGTGGAGCCGCATCTGCCGCAGGCGAAGCTCCGCTCTTATCAGGGCATAGTCCCGAAGGCGGAGAACTGGCGCCTGCTGGGGGCCGAGGCGGAGGAAGTGACTTACCTCCAGGGCATGGAGGAGGACGAAACGGACCGCGAGATGGCGCAGGCCGCCGCGGACTGACCGGGTCCGGTCGGGATCGCGTCCCGGCCGTCTCGCCACCGACGACCCAGGCCGGCCAAGACCCTCGCCGGCCATGACGAAGCGGAACGCTGCTGGAGCCTCTAGAGCATGATCGTTTCAGGTTGACTGGTATCCTGAGTTTTTGATGTAGTTCCAGCACTCGTTTGGTGTGAAGCGTTTGAGGACATCGCCGATGGATTGCCACGTGGCCTCGACCGTGCGCGGGTCCTGCTTGCGCAACAGTGCCTTGATTTTGGGGAAGACCTGCTCGATCGGGTTGAGG
>CAXSFF010000593.1:0-3385 GCA_964236035.1 uncultured Acetobacteraceae bacterium | reverse complement strand
ACGGTCGGGAACCGTCGCTGGAGACGCAGGCTCTCAGCCCTATTTCGGGTCAAGCTGAAATGAATATGCCGCTCGGAGACCTGCCAGGAAAGATCGCCTCCATCACAGGATACCCTCCTTTGTTTCAGGCAGCCTACCCCGGAGAGCCGATCTCAACCACCACGATCACGCGGGCGATTGCCACATTCGAGCGTGGCCTTGTCAGCAGCCGGTCCGCATTTGACCGATGGGTGGAGGGTGACGATGCCGCGCTTAGCAAGGCGGAGCGCCGTGGCCTTGATGTATTCGTAGGACCCGCCCGGTGCGCAAGCTGCCATGCCGGCTGGGCGTTCACGGACGGGCTTTTCCATGATACCGGCCTGCCGTCGTTGGATGTCGGTCGCGGTGCGCAGGAGCCTGACAATCCGCTTGCACAGTTCGCCTTCAAGACTCCAGGCCTTCGCGACACGGTCAGGCGTGCTCCGTACATGCACGATGGCAGCTTGCCCACGCTGGACTCCGTCATACACTTCTATGAGACTGCACAGCAGGAGCGTCCAAGCCGCTCCCCGCTCATTCAGCCGCTCAGCATTACGGCTGAGCAGCGAGCCGACCTCCTTGCTTTCCTGCAGACGCTCACCGGGCCGCCGCAGGAGTTCGCGGCGCCGGCATTGCCACACTGAATGCCTATCGTTCGATCATGAGCATTCGCAAGTCGCTTTTGACCGGTCTTGTCTGCCTTGCGGTGTTTGGCGCGCTTCAGGGCGGAGCTGCCCTGCTCGGCAACCAGAGCCTGCAGCGGCAACTGGCTGCACAGACGGAGCTGCTCGCAACGGTCACTCACTCCGCCTCCGCCCAACTTGCGTTTGAACGTGCGGATCGGGCCGCACAGGCGAGCAGAGGCGCGGCTAATCCGGTGCGGCGCCTTGAGTTCGCAGAGTCGTTCCGGGCCGAAGCTGCCATTCTGCGGGGCGCACTCGTTTCCGCATCAGCGTTAGAGCCTGCGATGGCAACCGTTCTGCGCTCGACGGCCGACTGGGTTGAGCAGACCGACTTGCGTCTTCCGGGCAGCAAAGCAGGTCCACAGGCTGCGCTTCTGCGGGACGACCTCCTATCCGAGATGAACGACGCGCGCCAAAGGGAAATCGCCCTCGCGGTGACGGCGATGCTTCATCGTGCCGAGGCAACTCGCGCCGAAGCAGTCAACTTTGCGATCAAGGCGCGGGGTGCAATCTTCGCGATTGTGGCACTATCATTGCTGGCCAGCCTCCGGCTCGCATTTGTGTTGCGTCGCCGCGTGCTCCGACCGTTGAGCGAGCTCACCGACACCACGCTGAAGCTGGCGGCCGGCGAACTCAACTGCCCGATCAACGGAGCGGCCCGAGACGACGAGATCGGCGCTGTTGCGACAGCCCTCGAGACGTTGCGCCGGGGAACGCTACATACTCTCACAGTCGAGGCTGCGGCTGCCGAGGAGCGGTCCGTTTCTGACGCGCGCATACGCTTCCTTGCGCACCACGACCCGCTGACCGGGTTGGCGAACCGCGCCATGCTGCACGAGCGGCTCGAGCACTCGGTGGCGCTGGCGCGACGTTCCGCTCAACGGATGGCACTGTTCTGGATAGACCTTGATTGCTTCAAGGAGGTGAACGACTCCCGCGGTCATGCGGCAGGCGACATACTGCTCCGGGAGGTCGCGCGACGCCTTCTTAAAACCGTACGGGAGACGGACACGGTCGCTCGTCTTGGCGGTGATGAGTTCGTGGTCATTCAGATCGGTGCAGAATGTCCGCACGCAGCCGACCAACTCGCAGAGCGGTTGATCACCGTGCTGTCGGAGCTGTACGAGCTCGGCGATGGCGAGCACGCTGTTGTGACCGCGTCGATTGGCGTCGCATTGTTTCCAGATGATGGTGAAGACGCAAAAGCGCTGCTCGCGACTGCGGACTTGGCGATGTATCGGGTCAAGGCAAGCGGCCGCAACAGTTATGCCTTCTTCCAGGCAGAGATGGATCAGGAAGCACACGCACGACGAAGCTTGGACCAAGATCTTCGGCTGGCGTTGTCACGTCAGCAATTGGCAACGGTGTATCAACCCCAGCTCGACTTGCTGACTGGCGAAGTGGTGGGCTTCGAGGCATTGCTACGCTGGCACCATCCCGAGAGATTTCAGGTCTCTCCCGACTTATTTATTCCAGCCGCAGAGTCCAATGGCTCCATTGTCTCGATCGGAGCGTGGGTCCTCCAGCAGGCTTGTAGAGAAGCGACGCGCTGGACCGTCCCTTTGCGGGTTGCGGTTAACGTTTCGCCCATCCAGTTCTTGCAGTGCGACATGGCTGCGCTTGTGGCAGAGGCCCTATCTACCAGCGGACTCGATCCGTTGCGTTTAGAACTCGAGGTCACAGAGGGTGTTCTAATCCGCGATCCCGTCCGGACGCTGGACGCACTACGGCGCATCCGGCTTTCCGGAGTTACAGTAGCACTTGACGATTTTGGCACTGGGTACTCGTCCCTAAGCACCTTGCGAGCCTTCCCATTCGACCGAATCAAAATAGATCGGTCGTTTGTGAAGGACTTGGTGTCGAGTCACGACGCCACCGCCATCGTGCATGCAGTTCTCGGACTAGCGCGAGGTCTGGGTCTTCCAGTCATTGCTGAAGGGGTGGAGAACCACGAGCAGCTTGCTCTTCTGAAAAATGGAGGGTGCGCAGAAGTGCAGGGTTATCTTATTGGGAAGCCACAGCCGATAGCCGCCTTTGCAAACATCATCGGTGGTGCGGCGACACCCGCAAAGGCCAGCTTGCTGACGCTTGGATGACCGTCTTGGAATGCGCCCTGTCAACGGCGGATGAGTTGTCAAGCGACACCAGGAACTGGTCCTTCCGCATTCTCGGTGCAGCCCGGCTGCGCCAGCCGGCGGCGATCATCACATGAAGGGCACACTATCCCACTCGGAAGGTTGCCTGTTCCTTGTCCAAGTCGCTGTTGTCTCTGCTTCCAGCCGGCCTTGTCGTCGATCGAGTTGTTGTTGAGCCTGATCGCGTCCTCGTTGCCGTCCGTGCCCGCGGCGCGGCTGGCTCTTGTCCCCTTTGCCGGCGCCCGTCGCGCCATGTCCACAGCCGATACGCCCGCCGCCTCGGCGACCTGCCGTGGCAGGGCCGTGTCGGCCAGCTCGAGTTGCAGGTCCGGCGCTTCCGGTGCTCGGCCTCCGGGTGCCCGCGCCGCGTCTTTGCCGAGCGCCTGCCGGGGGTGGCCCTGCCCAGGGTGCGGCGCACTGCCCGCCTTGCCGAGGCGCAGCGCCGCATCGCCTTCAGCGCAGGAGGCGAGGCCGGCGCCCGCCTGGCGTCGCGGTTGGCCATGCCGGTCAGCGGCGACACGCTGCTGCGCCTGATCCGGACGGCGCCGT
>CAXSFF010000592.1:0-3387 GCA_964236035.1 uncultured Acetobacteraceae bacterium | reverse complement strand
TCCATGACGTGGCGCAGGCGGTCCCAGTCCACCGGCTTCACCACGTAGTCGGCGGCGCCCAGCGAGGAGGCGAGCGCGCGTTCGGTGACGAAAGTGACCATGACGACGGGGATGCCGGCGAGGTCGGGGTCCGCCTTCAGCGCGCTCAGCACCGACCAGCCATCCATGCCGGGCATCGCCACGTCGAGCAGGATCGCGTGCGGACGCAGGTTCTTCGCCATCGACAGCCCCGTCGCGCCGTCGGCGGCGCCGCGGGCGGCATAGCCGTGCCGCACCAGGAAGCGGGTGGTGAGGTCACGCTGGCGGGCATCGTCGTCCACCACCAGCACGATCTCGCGGCCCGGTTCGGCCGCCTCGGCCGAGGGCTGCGGCTCGACGTCCAGCTCCCGATGCCCGGCGGGCGGCAGCAGCGCCGGCAGCCGGACGGTGAAGGTGCTGCCCTCGCCCAGCGTGCTTTGGACGTCGACCTCGCCGCTCAGCAGCGCCGTGAACGCCTTGGTCAGCGCCAGCCCCAGCCCCGTGCCGCCGAACTGGCGCGTGGTGGAGGCGTCGGCCTGCTGGAACCGCTGGAACAGCTTGACCAGCTGCTCGGGCGTCATGCCGATGCCGGTGTCGGACACGGCGAAGCGGACCCAGTCCGTGCCCTCCGGCCCCGCCTCGCGGCCGACCGCCAGGGTGACGGCGCCGTTCTCGGTGAACTTGGCGGCGTTGCTCAGCAGGTTCAGCAACACCTGGCGGATGCGGGTGACGTCGGAATGCATGCTGCCCAAATCGGCGCCTAGCGACACCTTGAGCCGGTTGCCCTTCTTCTCCATGAGCGCCCGCACCGTCGCCGCGACCTCGTTGGCCATGGCCGCCACGTCGAAGGTTTCGGCGTAGGCCTCCATCTTGCCGCTCTCGACCTTGGACAGGTCGAGCACGTCGTTGATCAGGCCCAGCAGGTGGCGCGCGTTGGCCTCGATCTTCTTCACGTCGCGGCCGAGGTCCGCCGGCCTGCCGCCGTCGTCGATCTCCTCGCCGAGCATCTCCGCATAGCCGATGATCGCCGACAGCGGCGTGCGCAGCTCATGGCTCATGTTGGCGATGAAGGTGCTCTTGGCGCGGTTGGCCGCCTCCGCCTGGTCGCGCGCGTTCGCCAGCGTCTGCTCGGCCTCGCGCAGGGCGGTGATGTCGGTGTTGCTGCCGAACCAGCCCACGATGCGCTCGGCGGGACCACCCTCTTCCGGCTCCTCGCGGATCGGCACCGCGCGGGTCAGGAACCAGTTGTAGCTGCCGTCCGCCGCCCGCAGCGGGAAGGTGTCCTCCCAAGGTTCCCCAAGCTCGATGCTCTGGCGGAAGCTGCGCTCCACCCGTTCGACGTGGTCGGGATGGTGGACCGACTTCCAGCCCCAGCCGGCCATCTCCGGCAGCGTGGTGCCCGTGTAGTCGTACCAGCGCTGGTTGTACCAGCTGACCGCCCCGTCGGGACCGGCCATCCAGGTCAACTGCGGGATGCCGTTGGCGATGGTGCGGAACCGCGCCTCGCTCTCGCGCACCCTGGCCTCGTTGCGCCGCCGGGTCGTGATGTCGCGCAGGTGCGCGGTGAACAGCGGGCGCGGCCCGGCCGCCGTGCGGGTCATCGAGAACTCGATCGGGAACTGCCGGCCGTCGGCATGCACGGCGTCGGTCTCGATGCGCCGCCCGATGACGCTGGTGTCGCCGTCCAGCGCCCGCTGGAACGCCCGCCGGTGCACGGCCCGGGTCGCCTCCGGGAAGATCGTCTCGCCCAGGTCATGGCCGGTCACGTCCTCCGCCGAGCGGCCGAAGGTGCGTTCGGCGGTCGCGTTGAACTCCAGGATGCGCGCGTCGGCGTCGATGGTGATGACGCAGTCCGGCGACGAGGCCAGGATCGCCGCCTTCAGCCGCTCGCTCTCGCGCAAGGCGTCCGCGACCCGGCGCCGTTCCAGGGCCTGGCCGATCTGGTGGCCGACGGTGGACACCGACTCCAGCACGCTCTCGTCCACGTCGATGCGGTCGCGGCTGTAGAACTCCACCGCGCCGATGGTGTCGGCCCCGTTGATTACAGGGAAGGCGAAGCCGCTGCGCAGGCCGTGCCGCGCCGCGTCGATCTGCCGCGGGCTCGACGTGTCGCCCGACAGGTCGGCGAGGTGGATCGGCATCTCCATCGCCCACACCCGCCCGGGCAGGCCGGCGGCCAGCTCCAGCAGCATGCCGACGCTGCCACGGCCGAACCCGGCGCTGGCCCCCGCGTCGCGCGAGCGCCAGTCGGCGGTGCAGCGCAGCACGTCATGGCCGGGCTCGACCTCCTCGCGCCGCCAGAACAGCCCGACGTCCCACGACAGCCCGGCGCCGATCGCCTCCAGGATGCGGGCGGGCATCGCCTCGCTGCCGGCGCCGGCCAGCACCTGGCTGACGGCGTGCTGCACGGCCAGCCGCCGCTGCGCGTCCTGCCGCACCGAGCTGTCGTTGAAGGTGATGACGCAGCCGGCGAGGCGGCCATTGGTCTCGACGGGGAAGGAGGAGTATTCGGCGAAGAACGGCGACCCGTCGCGCCGCCACAGCAACTCGTGGGCGAGGCGAACGGGTTGGCTGCTGATCGACGTGTGCAGCAGCGGGCATTCCTCGCGGGGGTACGGCGAGCCGTCCGGCCGGGTGTGGTGGATGCGCTGGTGCATGTCGCAGCCGATCAGGTCGTCGGCGCTGTCGTAGCCCAGGATGCGCAGCGCCCCCTTGTTCACGAACAGGCACAGCCCGTTCGGATCGACGCCGTAGACGCCGTCGCCCAAGGCATCGATGAAGTCCCATTGCGCCCATCGCGACGTCTGCTGGTCCGGCTCCGAGTCCATGCTGCTTCCCGTGTGCAACGATCAGAGCGCGTGACCGTATACTAAGTTCAATGGCGCGAACCGCCGTCCGGGAGCAAGCTGCAACGGCTTCGGGATCAAGTTCGCGGCTTTCACTTGGTTCCCTGCGACACGCATGTCGCGACCGCCGCTGCCGCCTCATCCCAGCCTCTGGTGTCCCCCATCATGTCCGCTGCCCTCAAGCTTGCCTCGTTCCCGCGCGCGCTGCCCGGCTTCCTGAACCCCAGGCGCAACCGCGAGCTGTGGTGGGCCGGGCTGCTGCTGCTGCTGGGCCTGGGTAGCTTCGCGGTCGCGCAGGGCGTGCAGTCCCGCTTCGACCGGGCGAACGCGAACGATGCGGAGCTGACCATCACGTCGGAGCGGCTGCTGTCGGCCCTGAAGGACGTGGAGACGGGGCAGCGCGGCTTCCTGCTGACCGGCAACGACGCCTATCTCGAACCCTACCGGGCGGCGCTGCCGCAGCTCAACGCGCAACTCGCCGTCATGGCCCGGCTCAAGGCGCCGCTGGACGGCTTGCCGGACC
>CAXSFF010000591.1:0-3389 GCA_964236035.1 uncultured Acetobacteraceae bacterium | reverse complement strand
ACAGCCGGTTCACCTCCACGATGCCGCGCCCCATGAAGGCGCGCGCCACGGGATTGCCGGCCATCACTACACTCTACACCGGAGCGACAACATCCTTGTCTGCTTCGGCTCTGTTGCTGTATCGTGTCATGTGTCTGCGACGTATGCTCCCGACGATCCCGCCCCTGCACTCCACGGCAAGGGCGGCAGTGGTCCGAGCAAGGCCTGAGAGGCCCCTTGATGCCGAAGTGCATGGCGGGCAGCGGCGCAATGTCGGACGGCGCCCTGGGCGGCTCTGGCGACGGCTCCGCCATCGGCGGCGCCTGGTCATCGCTGACCTGCGGCGCAGGCAGCGTCTCGGGCCTGATCTCGACCGCGGCAAAGCCGGTCATCGCCGCCCGCAGCATCTGCTTGCGCCAGGTGTAGAGCAGCCCTGTGCCGATGCCGTGCCGGTCGGCAACCACCTGCGCCACAGCACTCGGCGCCAGCGTCTCGCGCACGATCGCCAGCTTGTCCCCCGTCACTCCAGGTCCGCCGCCGCTCGGACCGGACCCGGACCTCGACACGGTCCGGCAGAGCGCTCCTACGCGCCTCGTATGACCCCTCGTTTGCCGACACCACCGACCCCACCACCAGAGATGGCAAACCTGGTCAGTTCCAAACCGCACCGGAAGGTGGGGTCAGCTTCCGCTTACACCGGACCTTTACCCCGGTGGTCCTCAACAAGGATGCAGAGGTGACAGCATTTGAGGCCAGCTTGTGGGTACATCGACACATGCACCATCCGGTGGATTTGGCGACCCAACCTTACTCTGATCCGTGCGACGAGGCCGGTCAGGGCTTCATAGCAGCGCGCCTCGGCCGAGCAAATGCTCGACCCTGATCGGCAAGTCGCGGACACGCACAGCGGTAGCATGGAAGATCGCGTTGGCTACGGCAGCATTGACGCCGGTCATTCCCAACTCGCCAATGCCCTTGATCCCAAGCGGGTTGACGAGGTCGTCGTCCTCAGGAACAAAGATGGTCTCGATCCGCCCGATATCGGCATTGACCGGCACCAGGTACTCGCCAAGGTTGTCATTGACGTAACGCGCTGTCCGTTGGTCGATCTCGGTCGCTTCAAGCAGCGCGGCGGACAGGCCCCAGACCTGGCCGCCCATCAACTGGCTGCGTGCGGTCCGCGGGTTCATGATCCGCCCGGCGGCAAAGGCGCCCACCATACGCAGCACGCGGATGGTGCCCGTCATCCGGTCAACACGGACTTCCACGAAATGCGCACCGAACGCGAACTGGACCCGGTCCTTCATCTTCGCTCCACCCGGAAAGATCGGTGAGCCGCGACGGACGGCCTCCAGCCCATTGGGCGGGACTCCATGCGGGCTGGTGCTGGCCTCCTCGACCAGCGGTGCGCCGCCGCCGGCGCGGCGCACGGCCTCGGCCAGGCTCTCGCCGGCTTCTCCGCGATGACCGATGCGTGCAAGCAGCGCATCGCACGCTTTTGCCACGACGTTGCAGACCGTCGCGGTCGAGTTCGAGCCGGACGACATCGGCGCGGCCGGCAGGCGACTGTCGCCGGTCAAGACCTCGATTGCTGCAAGGGGCAGGCCAAGCCGGTCCGCAGCGGTCTGCGCGACCACCGTGGTGATCCCGGTGCCGATCTCATGGGTGCCGACCTCGACTTGGACCCGCAAGTTCGGTGTCAGCGTGAGGCGCGCCTCGGCCGGTCCGGTCTGCGCCGGCCGGAACGCGGTCGCGTAGCCGTAGCCGACCAGCTCGTTCCCGTCGCGCATCGTGCCGGGCCGGGGCAGCCGTGCAGCCCAGCCGAACGCCGCCGCACCGGCGTCGATGCACTGGATCAGCGACCGGCTGGTGTAAGGCAGGCCCCTAATCGGTTCGCACATGGCATCGTTGCGGCGGCGCAGATCAAGCGGATCGATCCCAGCCGCATGAGCCAGCTCGTCCATCGCGCATTCCATGGCAAAGAGCGCGGGCACCTCGGGCGGCGCGCGCATGAACCCTGCGGCCTGCCGGTCGGCTTCGACGTTCGTCGTAGTGGTGTGGACGTTCGGGCAGGCATAGAGCCGCGCGGAGTCCTGCGAGCCCGCCAGCGCGAAGCGGTCGGTGCGGGCGGTCAGTTCCCAAGCATCGTGCGACAGGGCAGTGAGGCTTCCGTCACGGCAGCAGCCAAGCCTGATGCGGTGATGCGTCTCGGCGCGGTAGGTGCGCAGCGAGAAGCCTTGGCGGCGGGAGGCGACCAGCTTGACCGGCCGGCCAACGCGCTTCGCGGCAAGCGCGACGATCGCCGTCATCTGCCCGAGTTCGCCGCGTGAGCCGAACGCGCCGCCGACCACCTGCGAGAGAACCCTGACCTTCCCGGCCGGCATCTGCAACTGCTCGGCCAGCCCGCACTGGAAGCCGCGCACGTTCTGGCTCGACTCCCAGACAGTCAGTTCGTCGCCGCTCCACGCGCAGGTCGCCTGGAACAGCTCCATCGCATTGTGGTGCTGCGCGGGGGTGGAGTAGCGCACGTCGATCGCGAAGGCGGCCTCGGCGAGGCCCCGTTCGACATCGCCGACCGCGATTGACGCCTCACCAGCTGCCCGCGCATCGACCTCGTGCGCACCGGGGCTGTCGAAGTCCGCAACAGGCTGCTGCACTTCGTAGGTGATGTCGATTGACGCTGCCGCCTCGCGCGCGGCTTCGATCGTCTCGGCCACTGCGATAGCGACAATCTGGCCGGCGAAGTGAATGCAGCTGGTCGCCAGCGGCACGACGGTGGTCGTTGTCGGTCCGTCGTCGAGCGTCGTCCTGGTTCCCTGGATAGCGTCGCCGACATCATCGTGGGTCAGGATTAGGAGCACGCCGGGCAACGCCTGTGCCCGGCGCCGGTCAATGGCCGCCACGCGGCCGCGCGCGACCCGCGACAGGGTGAACGCGGCATGAGCGAGGCCGGGCGGCGCATGGTCCGCCCCGTACAGCGCGGCACCAGTCACTTTGGCCACCCCCTCGACGCGCGGCACGTCGGTCCCAATCACGCCATGGGACGCCACAGGCGCTTCGTCCGATGTCCACCGTGCGGCCACCGTGTCAGCCATGCCGTTGGATCTCGCCCAAGCGCGGGAACAGCGCCAGCGCGTTGTCGAGCAGCACACGTCGGCGCTGGACGGCGTCGAACAGGTCGCTCTCCTGCAGCTGGCTGGCTAGCGCCTTCACGCTCGACAGCGGCGTGAACGGCCAGTCGCTGCCATACAGGATGTGCGTCGGGTCCGCGATCTGCAGCAGCGCCGGCGCTAGGCGCGGAAGCGGGAAGCCGGCAAGATCGTAGTAGAAGCGGCGAAGTGTGGCGAAGAAGTGTGCCTGCTCGACCGGCTCGTCGAGCTGCTGCCCGAGGACGACCCCGAGCAGGATTC
>CAXSFF010000590.1:0-3389 GCA_964236035.1 uncultured Acetobacteraceae bacterium | reverse complement strand
GGGTTCCCGGTGTTCTGGGGCGCACAGCGCGTGTGAATCCCCCGATACAAAGGATCAGCAGCATTCGCCAATAGTGGCGCTTGGTTTACTAAGCCCTGATCAAGTCAGGGAGGCAGAGTCATGAAGAGGAAGAAAGCGTCGGATTTCCCGCAGGAGCTTCTGAACCTGTTTGACGGTTACGTGCACGGCGGGATCAGCCGCCGCAAGTTTCTGGACGGAGCGCAAAAGTTTGCCGTCGGCGGCGTGACCGTGGCCGCACTCTTCCAGATGCTGAAGCCGAACTATGCCTGGGCCTTGCAGGTTCCGCCGGACGACAAACGGCTCAAGGCGGAGTCGGCCACTGTCCCGTCGCCGCATGGCAACGGCAGCATCAAGGGATACCTGGTGCGGCCGGCAACTGCTGCGAAACTGCCCTCCGCCCTGGTCATCCACGAAAATCGCGGCCTCAATCCTTACATCGAAGATGTGGCGCGACGCCTTGCGGTTGCCGATTTTATCGCCTTCGCCCCTGACGGGCTGACCTCGCTCGGCGGCTATCCCGGAGACGACGAGAAGGGATTGGCGCTGTTCGGGCAGGTCGACCGCGCCAAAATGGGGGAAGATTTCCTGGCGGCGGCAAACTGGCTGAAACCGCGGCCTGACAGCACCGGCAAACTCGGCACCGTCGGCTTCTGCTTTGGCGGCGGCATCGTCAACCAGCTGGCTGTGCGGATGGGCCCCGATCTTGCTGCCGGGGTGCCTTTCTATGGCGTCCAACCCAGCGCTGCTGATGCCGTCCAGATCAAGGCACCGATCAATGCGCAGTATGGTGAACTCGACCCGCGGATCACCGACGGGTGGTCGGCCTTCGATGCCGCCCTGACGCAGACCCATGTGCCGCACGAAGGTCATATCTACAAAGGCGCCAATCACGGCTTCCATAACGACACGACCCCCCGATATGACGAAGCCGCAGCTAAGGAAGCATGGCAGCGCACACTGCAGTGGTTCGACCAGTACTTGAGGGCCTGAATCTCCTCAGGAACAGTTCGTCACGGGTTGCGGTTAATCACGAATAATCCAGGTCTGCGGGCTGCCACAATGCAGCCTGCAGCTGCGCGGGGCTGCGCAGCCCCGCCATCGGCCCCTCCGTTTCTCCGACCACCAGCCGTCCCCGCACCAGCACCTCGCGCAGCGGGTGGTCCACGTCCACGCCGGGCGCGCGCAGGTGCACCACCACAATGTCGTCCGGCCAACTCGACGAAGGCGCGCAGAAGGGGCAGTTCGGCAACGGCGTTCGGGACAGCACAAAGAACGTGGCGGCCGGGTTTACCGGTGGCGACATGAAGCCGCGCAGCGCAACCACGGCACCCGCCAACCCCACGGCCTGCGCGCCGATCTCCACCCCGAACAGCCCGGTGCTGGCGAACAGCGCGTCCCAGTCGAGCGGCACAGCCTGCAATGCCGCCCAGTTCAACGGATCGGCAGCGCCCACGACGCCATCAGCGACGAGGTTCCGCGGCGGGCGGCGGTATTGCGGGAAACGGCTCATCGCGCGTGCCTCACGCCTCGTGGACGACCCGCCCGTCCATCACCGTAAGCGTGCTGCGCAGGTCGCGGATGCGTGCCTCCGGCACGGTCATGTAGTCGTCCGACAGCACCGCCAGATCGGCCAGCTTGCCCGCCTCGAGCGACCCGGCACGGTCCTGCATGAAATCCACCGACGCGCTGCCCATCGTGTACAGCCGCAGCGCCTGCTCGCGGGAGATCGCCTGGTCCGGACCCAGCGGCTCGGCGATGCGTCCGCGGATCTCCACCTGGCGCGTCACCATCCACCACAGCGCCACATACGGGTTCCAGTGCGCCACCGGCGCGTCGGTGCCCGCCCCGGCGGGGATGCCGCGCCCCACCACCGCGCGCACCGGGGTGCACCAGGCCGCGCGCTCCGGCCCCCAGTAGCGGATCATGTTGTTGGCCAGCCGCACCGACTGGTCCTGCAACGTGACGTGGATGCCAAGCCGCTTCATCCGGTCCAACGCCTCGGGCCGGGCGAGCATGACGTGCATCAGCGTCCAGCGCAGGTCGGCAATGGGGTAGTCGGCGGTCACCTTCTCCCACAGGTCGAGCACGTGGTCGACGGTGGCGTCGCCCACCACGTGCACCTGGAACTGCCAGCCGCGGCTGGCGGCGAGGCGGAACATGTCCAGCGCCTCCGCGTCGCCGCCAGCTGGGCCGAGCAGCTTGCCGCGGTATGCGGGGTCGGGCTGCTCGCCCTCGACCACGAGGTAGGGGTCGTAGGTCCATGCGCCCTCCACGCCGCCGTCGTACAGCGTCTTGAAGCCGCCAATGCGCAACATGTCGTCGCCAAAATTGGGCGCGATGACAGAGGAACGGGTCTTCACGTCGGCCAGCCCCATGGCCCACTGCATCATCCGCACCCGGTGCTTCATGCCGCCGGTGCGCCACAGCTCCATGTAAGCTGCGATCTCGTCGGAGGTTGAGCCGGGCTCGGTCGTCGCCGTGACGCCCAGCCCGGCGAGCACGGTGGAGAAACGGCCCAGCCCCTCGGTCAGCCGCTCGCGCGAGACGGGCGGCAGCAGGCGGCGCACCAGGTTCATCGCCGGCCCCTCGACGAGGAAGCCGATCGGCTCGCCGGCACTATCGCGCACGATCACGCCGCCCTTGGGGTCCGGCGTGTCGCGGGTGATGCCGGCCAGCGCCAGCGCCGCGGAATTGACCACCGCGACGTGCCCGCCGCGCGGGATGAACACGGGATTGTCCGGCGAGATGCGGTCCAGCTCCTGCCGGGTGGGCATGCGGGCCTCGACGATCTGCCCCTCGTGCCAGCCGGAGGAGGCGAGCACCCACTCGCCCTTCTTGCTGGCCGCCACGCGCATCCGCAGGGCTTCGTTGATCGCGCCAAGGTCGCGGGCATCCTCCAGCGGCACGTTGAAGATGTCGCGCGCGGCGGCCAGCGTGTGCAGGTGGCTGTCGCGCAGGCCGGGGATGACGGTCGCGCCCTTGAGGTCGATGATCCGGGTTCCGCCATCGGCCAGCCCGGCGATGTCGGCATCGCTGCCCACCGCCAGGATGCGGTTGCCGCCGATGGCCACCGCCTGCGCGGTGCTCCCGGCCGGGTCCATCGTCAGGATGCGGCCGCCGCGCAGGATGAGGCTCGCCGGCACCAACGGCGCCGCCCGCCCGCCGCGCGGCAGAAGCGCCAGCCCGGCGGATGCCAGCAGGCTGGCCGCCAACTCACGGCGTCTTTGCGTGAACCAACTCATGGATGCCTCCGAATGAACCCGAGCAGCAGGTTGTTCAGCGCCGTGCCGGGTGTGGCGGGCGCCACGGCGAGGTTGAAGTGGCGCCACCGTTGCACGCCTGTCAGACCGACTTATGTCACCCGGCTT
>CAXSFF010000589.1:0-3390 GCA_964236035.1 uncultured Acetobacteraceae bacterium | reverse complement strand
TCCAGCTCCCGCCGCTCGCGCAGGATGATGAGGGTGCCGTATTTCTGCACGCCGACGCGCAGCACCCGGCCAGCCGCACGGGCTGGCGCGGCCCAGCTTGCTGCCAATGCGGCACCCGCCGTCAGCACGGCGCGCCGGCCGGCGTTGCGCGTTGATCCAATCATGAACGGCGCTCCAAGCGGAATGTGGCCAAGTGGCCGATGTTGTATCGCCATAGCTATGTACTGTCGGCTTACTTGCCTCAAGCCGCCCGCACGAGTTTGGAAGCAGCAGCTACAAAAGGTGTCAGGGACGGCGTGATCATTTTGTTTATCGCTGCCTTGGAAGTATTTCATCCTGTTCGGACAGGCTTGGGCATTCACGCGACCGACGTGACCGCCCTAGGGTGCGCGATAACGGTTGGCTTGGAGCATGGAAAATTCCCGAACGTCGTCGCCACGGCAGGACGCTTCTCCAAAAGCCGTCGGCTACGTGCAGCATTTTTCTTTTTGCCAGCAATGCTTTGCCAGCGGCCCGCAGTTGATTGACGGGCGCAGGCATGGGGTTCATTGATGTGACTGTCTCAGCTTTGGCCCCCCGGCGCCGGTCCCGTGGCGTGGGGTCGATGTGCAGTATTCACGATCCCACGGCCGCTTCGGCGATCCGCGGTGGCCCAGTCAATCCAAGTCAAGGCTGTGCCTCGTGGCCAGCGACCGAGGTCCCAGGCAAGCATGTCCCAGCGACGATCCGCGAAGCGCCGACGCAGCCGGATCGGGCAGCGACCGGCATGGTGAGCATGACGCCTCTCGGCCCGCGGGACCGGCCGGCCGTATCTGCCGACCCGGTGGTGCAAGTCTCCCGGGTGACCAAGCGGTTCGGCGCGGTGGCCGCGCTGGACGACGTGTCGCTCGACGTGCCGCGGGGCCGGGTGCTGGGCATCATCGGACGCAGCGGCGCGGGGAAGTCCACGCTGATCCGGCTGCTGAATGGCCTGGAGCGCCCGGACAGCGGCTCCGTCCGGTTCGAGGCCAGGACCTGACCCTCCTCAGCGAGCGCGCCATGCAGCCCGTGCGGCAGCGCATCGGCATGATCTTCCAGCACTTCAACCTGCTCTCGGCGAAAACCGTCGCCGCCAACGTCGCCTTGCCGCTGCGCATCGTCGGCCGCGCCAAGCCGGAGCGCACCCGCCGCGTGGCCGAGCTGCTGGACCTGGTCGGCCTGTCCGACAAGGCCGCCGCCTACCCGGCGCAGCTCTCCGGGGGGCAGAAGCAGCGGGTCGGCATCCGCCCGCGCCCTGGCCGCCGACCCGGCGCTGCTGCTGTTCGACGAGGCGACGTCCGCGCTCGATCCGGAGACCACGGCGTCCATCCTGGCGCTGCTGCGGGACATCAACCGCCGCCTCGGCCTCACCATCGTGCTGATCACCCATGAGATGAGCGTGATCCGCGCCGTCGCCGACGAGGTGGCGGTCCTGGAAGGCGGTCGCCTGATCGAGCAAGGCCCCGTGATCGACGTGCTGACCCGCCCACAGGCGCCCGGCAGCCAGCGCCTGGTCGCGGCCGTGCAGCCGCCCTTGCCCCACGCGCTGCGCGCCGCCCTGTCGGGCCATCCGGCCGCGGACCGCGACCCCGTGCTGCGCATCGACGTCGTCGGCGAGCAGGCGCGCGGCCCGCTGCTGGCCCGGCTGTCGGTGGCGCTGGGCGCGGAGGTGACCCTGCTGCACGGCGGCCTGGACCACGTGCAGGACCAGCCGTTCGGCCGCATCTGGGTCAGCCTGCGCGGCCCGGGGCACAACCTGGGCGAACGGGTCGCAGCCTTCCTGCGGGATGGCGCCACCCAGATGGAGGTCATCGGGCATGTCCCCCGCCCTGCTTGACCTGCTGCTCCGCTCGATCGCCGAAACGCTGGAGATGGTGGGCGCCTCCGCGCTCATCTCCGTCGCCGCCGGGCTGCCGCTGGCGCTGGTCCTGGTCCCCACTGGCCCGGGCGGCATCTGGCCGCGGCCGGGGCTCAACCGGGTGCTGGGGGGCCTTGTGAACGCCGTGCGCTCGGTGCCCTTCATCATCCTGCTGGTGGCGCTCATCCCGCTGACGCGCCTGGTGGTCGGCACCTCCATCGGGACGGAGGCCGCCATCGTGCCGCTGTCCGTCGCCGCCATCCCGTACTACGCCCGCATCGCCGAGGTGTCGCTGCGCGAGGTCGGGCGCGGGCTGATCGAAGCCGCGCGAGCCATGGCGCCAGCCGCCGCGCCATCGTGCGCCATGTGCTGATCCCGGAGGCGCTGCCGGGCCTGGTGTCCGGCTTCACCGTGACGGTGGTGACGCTGATCGGGTCGTCGGCCATCGCTAGCGCCGTGGGCGCGAACGGGCTGGGCGACCTGGCGATCCGCTACGGCTACCAGCGGTTCGAGACGGGGGTGATGGCCGCCGTAGTGGCGGTGCTGATCGTGCTGGTGTGCGGCGTGCAGTGGGGCGGCGACCGGCTGGCCCGGCTGCTGGACCGGCGGTGAAGGGAAGCTTGGCGATGATGCTGCGACGCACGATGCTGGCAGCCGGGCTGCTCCTCGCAAGCCCGGCGTTGGCGGCGGAGGGGCCGCTCCGCGTGGGACCACGGCGGGCCCATACGCCGTCATCATGGACTACGCCGCATCACTCGCCAAAGCGCAGGGGCTGGACGTGAAGGTCGTCGAGTTCACCGACTACACGGTCCCGAACGAGGTGATGGCGTACGGCGACCTGGACGTCAGCAACTTCCAGAACATGCCCTATCTCGAAAACGCGGTCGCCACGCGTGGCTACGACATCGTTGCCGTCGAGCGCAGCATCATCACCCCGCTCGGCGTCTATCCGAAGAAGGTCAAAGCCCTCGCCGACCTGCCGGACGGCGCGCTGATCGCGATCCCGGACGCCCCGGCGACCGGCGCGCGCTCGCTGCTGCTGCTGCTGCTGCTGGAGCATGCGGGCGTGATCAGCGTCACGCCGGGCATCGGCACCAAGGCCACTGTGCTCGACGTTGCAAGCAACCCCAAGCGCCTGCGCTTCCGCGAGCTGGACGCCGCCCAGGTCGCCCGCTCGCTCGACGACGTGGCCGCCGCCGTCAATCTCAACTACGCCATCCCGGCCGGCCTCGACCCCCAGTCGGCGCTGTTGAAGGAGGACAACGACACGCGCTACGGGCTGTGGTTCACGACGCGGGCCAAGGACCGGGCTGATCCGCGCGTGCTGAAGCTGATCGCGATCTACCGCTCGCCGGAAGTCAAGCAGTTCATCCTCGACCGCTTCGGCGGCACCATCCTGCCGACCTGGTAGGCGCGGGCCATGGCGGGCAGGACAGGGCGGCGGACGACCCCTACACGATCGCCGCCATCGGCGATCTGCAGGTCCGGCTGCATGCCGCGGACGCCTTGCTGCA
>CAXSFF010000588.1:0-3391 GCA_964236035.1 uncultured Acetobacteraceae bacterium | reverse complement strand
GGACCGGGTGTTCCTGACCGGCGGCACCTCGTTCGTGCCGGCGGTGCGCGCGGTGTTCACGGAGCGTTTCGGCCACGGCCGGGTCTCGGCCGGCGGCGAGTTCGTGTCGGTGGCGGAGGGATTGGCGCTGATGGCTCGCGATGGCTGACCTCATACCAGCGGCAGCAATCCCAAGCTCCAAGAAAAGAATATGCACTTATGTCAATAACTTACAATGTTTCTTCTCTCCACAGGCTAGCTTACGACGACAGCTTTGAGATGGGACCATCTAAAGGCGGTGAAGTGACACGGGTGCTGGAGAAAATTCACGGGCGACGGCTAGACGTTCGTAAATTCGTCATGAAGGATGGCCAGCGAGTCAGGACGGATGGCCCGTCCCGTCAGACGACTGACGTATTGGCTTGGCGAGAGCAGTTCAACAAGAATCATATCGGCGTTCTTGGCGAGCCGGTCACCTGGGATGAAAATAGCGACTTCATGCAAATCGAGGACTTCCCCAATCATGGCGACGCCCTACTGCGCTACACGAGCGCCGTCTTCGCGTTTGGTGGAGACGAGGCGGACCTCACGATTCCTTCTGACGATTACGCCTCGGTGTTGGGAGTGTTGAATGCGGTCCGTGAGGCGCCGGAGTTGCCGAGGTTCAAGCAGATCATTGGATGCAAGGACTACTGGCTGCCGACCCAAGCGCACATCCTCATCAAGGACAACAACTGGCGGAGCTTCCCGCAGAGCTTCGGATCGTCATACCGGCTGCTCGACGATTTGCGCGATGTCGCGGCTCTCATTGCTGCGGCTGATCCAGCTGTCACTTCGATAGCCTCCCGTTGTCCAAAACGCGGCAACACGATCCTTGAATACGCCTGGATGACGTGCCGGATTATGTCGGAGTTCTGTGCAGTTGCTATTGAGCAGCATCTCCCACTCTCTATAGGCGGTAGGTAAGAGTACTAACTTAGAGATAGCTGACCCCTCATAATCTATTGACAAGTCTAGGTTTTTTAGGCGAGACCTATTTCTAGGTTAGAACTCATACTTGGAGTTCGCCATGCGCGCCGAGGCCGCGGGAGGTGGCTGGAACGGCATCGCCTTCCGTCTCGCCGAGCTTATCAGGCCGGGTCGGCCATAGCGCCTCGCGCAACGCAGCCAGGTCCGAGGCAAGACCCAGGCCGATCACCGTCTCCGGCGGGATCAGCAGTTCCCCGGTCGACAGCGCGATGATGGGCGTGTGGGGGCATATGTCCCGCAGCAGTGCCGTGTCCGTTGCCTCGAACGCGAGGATCGCATCGGTCCGGGCCAGGCGCTCGGTCCCCGGCGCCAACTGGCCGGTGCGCGGGTCCCGTGGCAGGCCTTCGACCAGGGCCAGCGTCAGGCTGCCGGGCCGCAGTACGAACGGCAGCGCCTCCACGCCGGGCAGCCAGTCGGCGACGACGATGTCGGCTATGGGGCGGGCCTGCCGCGCCACGAACAGTTTCTCCTCGACGCCCCAGCTTTCGCCCGGCAACGCCAAGCCAGGAGCGCCCGACCGCGTGCCGACAGTCGTGAACGCGCCGATGCCGGGGGCGCGGCCGAGGGCGACCCGCTGCTGCGGCCCGATCGCGGCCGGGACCACCAGATGCGGGTCGATGCCGCCGGCGGCGAACAGCCCGGCGAGCCGGATCAATGGCGCCATGACCTCCTGCCCCTCCGCCGTCACCGGGCGGCGGGTGATGATGCAGGCCTGCCTGCGGCTGGTGGCTGGGCCGGGCAGCTGGACGCGGCGGCGCAGGCGGCGGATGCGGGCGGCCACGGGTTGGCGCAGCATCAACGCGGCGCGGGGCCGGCGGATCGCGAGCATGGCCGCCCTCGCCCAGCGCCTGGCCTTCAGCGCCAGCACCAGGCCGTCGAACGCGAGCGCTGCCTGGAAGCCGCGGCGCCGGCTGGCGAAGGCGCGCAGCACGGCGGGCGGAGGGGTGGACAGCCGCGCCCGGAAATCCTCGTCGTCGGCGATCATCGCCTCGACATGGCCGGCGGTCAGGCGGTGCGAGACGGAGCCGCCATGCTTGCGGTAGAAATAGGTCATGCCGGGGAAGATGTGGAACCGCGCGCCGGCGGCGAGCAGCACCAGCACGAAGCTGGCATCCTCGGCGACCTGCAACTCTGCCTGGTAGCGGGCGCCGGACTGACGGACGAACTCGGTGCGGAACAGCGGCTTCAGGTAGCCAAGCTCCCCGCCGGCGCGGCCATAGGCGTTGGCCAGCAGGTAGCGCGCGAGGTCCACCTTGCGCGGCGCGGTGTCGTCCACGAGGAAGGCGTATGGCATCACCGCCGGGTCGTCGTCGAACACCAGGAGGTTGTCGGCGGCGATGTCGGTGTCCTCCGCCTCGGCCAGGCGCAGCAGGCGCTCGAGCCGCTCCGGATGGATCAGGTCGTCGCTGTCGACGATGGCGATCCAGCGCCCCCTCGCCTGCTCCAGGCCGATGTTGCGCGCGGCGGCCGCGCCGGCGTTGACCGCCGACGTCACCAGGCGGATGCGGGGGTCCTGCCGCGCCAGCCCCATCACGATCTCGACGCTGCGGTCGGTGGAGGCGTCGTCGACGACGATTACTTCGATGTCACGCAAGGTTTGCGCGAGGACAGTCTTCAGCGCGCTTCCGATGAAGGCGTCGCGGTTGTAGTTGGCCATAACGACCGTTAGCGCACAAGACGGTTCGTCTGCAGACAGAACGCACCCCCTTCTGGCTCCCGCCTCCATTTGCCGGGAAGCCAAGCCGATTATGCCTGTACCATGGTCGCAACGACAGCGACAGCTTCTTTTGCCGGGATCGCGGCATCGGGGTTGACGTTCTACGGGCGTGACGATCTGGTGCGCCGGGACTGGCCCCGCATCACGGCGGCCGGAACGGGGAATCGACAGATGAAGATCGCGATGATCGGCGGCGGCTATGTCGGCCTGGTGTCCGGCGCCTGCTTCGCCGACCTCGGCGTTGAGGTCTGCGTGGTGGAGAGCGACGCCGCCAAGCTCGACCTGCTGAACCAGGGCCGCATGCCGATCTACGAACCTGGCCTCGACAAGCTGGTGGCCGAGAACGTCGCCGCCGGGCGCCTGCGCTTCACCGGCGACCTGGCGCAGGCCGTGCAGGACGTGGAGGCCGTGTTCATCGCCGTCGGCACCCCCACCCGGCGCGGCGACGGCCACGCCGACGTCAGCTACGTCAACGCCGCCGCCGAGCAGGTCGCCCGCGCGCTGACCAATTATGCGGTGATCGTCACCAAGAGCACCGTCCCCGTCGGCACCGGCCGCCGCATCGCCGAGATCGTGGCGCAGGCCCGCCCCGACTTCGCCCCCGGCGTGGCGTTCGACGTCGCCAGCAACCCCGAGTTCCTGCGCGAGGGCAGCGCCATCGGCGAC
>CAXSFF010000587.1:0-3403 GCA_964236035.1 uncultured Acetobacteraceae bacterium | reverse complement strand
CGTTAGCGTAGACCATATCAAACAAGCCATGAATGACTTTACCGATTTTCTGACTGGAATAAATACTAACCTTTATACTAAGCAAATACAGCGCCTTGAGACTATGCTGATGCCTGCAAATTTCAGTAGCATCGTGGGCGAGTTCATGACGTCGGCAATCCCGAAATATTGCAATACCATCGTTAAAAATGGATACCACAACGGGCACCCCGATCTGATACCGGCAGGGCTCTACCCAGGTAACAAACTGCAGCACGGCACCGAAGGAGTCGAGGTCAAGGCCAGCCGCTACCTGAAATCCTGGCAGGGGCACAACGCCGAAGATGCTTGGTTGATGGTCTTCTGTTTCGCCAGCGGCCGTCCTTCAGATGAGGCTAAGGGTATACTGCCCCGACCTTTCCGGTTCCTGTTGGTCGCAGGCGAAAGGCTTGAAAAGTCCGACTGGCTTTTTGCCGGGCGGAGTGCCACCAGCCGTAGGACAATCACAGCCTCCGTTACGAGAACTGGATACGATAAAATGTTGAGGAATTGGATTTACAGAGATGAGTCCCTGTCTCCACCCGTGCTCGATGCTCTCCTAGACGCCGAGATTTGACTGTCCAATCGGCAATGCCACATCTCTGGCTTTGACCTCGATATCGCGTAGGCGCGGCACCGCTCTTACGGCAAGGTCGTAGTAGTCACGGTATCGCTCGACGCCGATGCACTGATATCCTATCGCTTCGGCCGCCGCGATGGTGGAACCCGATCCCAGGAACGGATCTGCGATCAGGCCCTCACCCAACGGCAGGATGGCGCGCACCAACTGACGCATCAGGCTCTGAGGCTTGAGAGATGGGTGATCCGCGATGTCCCGCTCGCGCTTGGGTGTTCGCTCGCTTAGGATCACGTCATTGAAGGGGTTGCCGTCAGCTCGATGGCGCAAGCCGCCAGTGCCGTAGATACTCAGGCACTCGCGGACCGTCATCTTCGGCGGCATAGGCTTGCGGAACAACCCCCAGGGTTCGTATCCGCCTCGGGGCAGGGACGCGACCTCCGGGAACCTCTTTTCGCCCAACTTGGGCTTGTCGCCGCCGCGAAGGGTCTGCACCAATCGGATTACCTCGGTACGGAATTCCAATCCGCCGTCAATCATGGCACCGAAGACCAACTGGGACAGGAAGCTATTGCCTGCCATGAGCGCATGGGCACCGGGCTTGAGCTTCAACAGAATCAGGGCTGAAAGGTCACGAAAGAACCGGTCAAGCGTCGCCCGCTGCTTTTCGTCCAGAGCGGTGAACCGGGGTAGTGGGCTGCGGGTGTGTCCGTCAAAGCTGGGGGGGATCCGCCAAATGCCCGCGCCGCCGTTCAGCATTTTCTCAAGCTGATCGACTTCGTATTCCTCAACCCCATATGGCGGATCGAACACTAGACCATCCAGGCACTCGTCGGGCAGCCGGGCGAGCCACTCGAAAGCGTCGGCATGCACGAGCAGAGACCGCCCAACACGAGTGCTTGTGTAGTCGAACGCGAAATGGTGCTGAGGTTCGGCATTCACTTGCGAATCTTTCTAGGCTTGTTCGGCGATGGCGGCGGCTGCGAGGAGTAGTGCTTCCACATCTCCTCAAAGAGCCTGACCAAGCGCGTGTTCCGCCTGGCCGCTTCCTTTCGGAACGCCTCCGCGATCTCGGGCCTGAGGCGAAGAGATATGACTATCGTCCCGGCCTCGTCGAGTGAATCGGATGAATTAGGCAAGGCCCTGCTCCATTTGACGTCAAGACGTCCTCAATAGATTTGTCACTCGATTCGTGCAAGCTGCTTTTGAACACGGCAACGGCCAGCTATTAGCCATGACGGTCGGCCCGCTGTGCGAGCGGTTTGCACGTTCGGCGGCGCTATTCATCCTGTCGGCAGCACCGCCCATCAGGTTACGGGTCAGTTGCGATCACGCGTGGCGAGGGCGGGGGCGTGAACATCGGTGAAGCGCACAGCAAAGGAAAAGGCTGAAAGCGTGGTGCGATGTGGCACCCCGCTACGAAAAGCTGGCTCAGTCCTTCGCGAGCATGCTCTGCTTTGCAGCAATCACAGAATGGCTTATGAATCAACAGAGCCTAGTATCACCACCTACTCTCGCTTATAGCTATCAATGTAAAAAACTAACATTACCGATACGCGATTGCTTTTCTTCATTTGTAGCCTTAAATTTTTCAAAAAAATACAAATTTTTACATATAATCTGCGCAAATTAAATAATCTTGCATTGTGTATACTTATCTATTCAGAGGCAACTTATGCTGCGTAAAAGCAGCTTATGCTGTTTCCTACAAATGACCCTAGACATCAAGGTTGGCCACTTTGAGCGCGTTGCCCACGATGAAATCGCGGCGCGGCTCCACCACGTCGCCCATCAGCGTGGAGAACACCTGTGCGGCGTCCTCCACGTCGCCGACACGCACCTGCAACAACGTCCGTACCGCCGGGTCAAGCGTCGTCTTCCACAACTGATCCGGATTCATCTCGCCCAAGCCCTTGAAGCGCTGGATCGACAAACCCTTGCGTCCTTGCGCCAGGATGCGGTCGAAGGCGCTCGCCGGGCCGGCCACCTGCACCGTCTCACGCTCCAGCCGCAGCGTGGCCGGTTCCGTGAAACGCGCTTGCAATGCGTCTCGGCGGTCAAACAGCCAGCGCGCCTCCACGCTGCGCAGCGACCCGGCGTCGATGCTGTGACAATCCGCCACGCCACGCACCATGCGGCGCATGCGCAGGCCCCGGTCATCCGCATCCACCGCCCAGCCACGCTCGGCCGGCGCCGAAATCGCCGCCAGCCGTGATGCCAGCATGGAGCGCGCGCCAATCGTGCTGGCATGGTCAGACGTCAACGCGCCCGCGATCGCCGCCTGCTCCAGCAGGTTGGTCGGCACGCCCACAGACAGCCGCCGCAGGTTCAGCCAAGCCTCCCGCAGCCATGCCGCCTCCGCCGCCAGCTCCTCGCCCTCCAGCACGCGGCCGTCGGCGTAGGTCAGCGTTGCCTCCCCGAGAGACTTGCCCAGCAGGAAGCCCTCCAGCGCCGCGTCGTCCTTCAGGTAACGCTCGTCGTTGCCGCGCTTGGCCTTGTACAAAGGCGGCTGCGCGATGTACAAATGGCCACGATCGATCAGTTCCGGCATCTGACGGAAGAAGAACGTCAGCAGCAAGGTGCGGATGTGGCTGCCGTCCACGTCGGCATCCGTCATAATGACGATGCGGTGGTAGCGCAGCTTGCTGATGTCGAAGCCGCCTTGTTCCGGCTCGCCACGGCCGATCCCCGTGCCCAGCGCCGTGATCAGCGTGCCGATCTCGGCGCTGCCCAGCATGCGGTCGAACCGGGCGCGCTCCACGTTCAGGATCTTGCCCTTCAGCGGCAGGATCGCCTGGAACTTGCGGT
>CAXSFF010000586.1:0-3409 GCA_964236035.1 uncultured Acetobacteraceae bacterium | reverse complement strand
GCGCGATATGCACCCGGGGCAGCGTCTGCGTCAGGTCGCCGTTGCCCTCGTTGGTGACGATCACGCTGCTGCCCGTCTCGGCGATCAGGAAGTTGGCGCCCGTGATGCCTACGTCGGCGGCGAGGAACTTCTGCCGCAGCCGGGTGCGCGCCTCCGTCAGGATGTCGCGCCGCTCGGCGAACACCCGCTCCGGCGGCAGGTCGGTGTGCGCGCGGCGGAACGTGTCCTCCCAATCCTCCCGGTTGAGGTGGAAGGCGGGGGCGATGATGTGGCTCGGGTGCTCGTGGCGCAGTTGGATGACGTATTCGCCGAGATCGGTCTCGATCGGCTGGATGCCCGCCTGCTCCAGGTACTCGTTGACCGCGATCTCCTCGGAGACCATCGACTTGCCCTTGGTGACCGTCTTCGCCCCCGCCTTGCGGCAGATGTCGAGCACGGCGGCGCGCGCATCCTCCGCCGTGCTGCACCAATGCACCTGGCCCCCCATGGCCGCGACGTTGGCGGCGTAGGTTTCCAGGTAGAAGTCGAGGTTGGCCAGGGTGTGGTTCTTGATGTCGCGGCCGATGTCGCGCAGCCGCTCGAACTCCGGCAGCTCGGCGACGGCGCGGGCGCGGCGGGCCATGAACTGCGGCTTGCTGAACGCCAGCGCCTTCTGCAACCCGGCGTCGGCCAGAGCCTCGACGGCGTTCTGCTTGAAGCTGGCGGCTGTGCTGGTGACCATGGCGGGCTCCGTTTGCGGCTAGATGTAGCGCGTTGACGGGGATGCGCCAGCGCCTCGGCAACGCTCGTCTGGCAGGCGAACGAGCCGGCGGGCGCGGCCAGGTGCTTGAGCCCAATCGGCCCTGAACCCTCCAGCGCCGCCGCACGTGACTCTTGTGCGGTGCACCATCAGCTTGTATCTGGTGCTTCTAAAGCAAGTCGGCATGGCGTAAAGCTGGCTGCGGCCTCGTGTTACGTTCGGAGAGCATAGCATCCATGGATGAAGTGCTTCAGAGGGTGACCGAGATATTCCATGATGTGTTCGACGACGACGCGATAGTGGTCACGCCAGGGCTTACGGCCGACGATGTCCGGGAATGGGACAGTCTTGCCCACATCCGGCTGATCTTGACCGTTCAAAAAGCGTTCGGCGTCAAATTCTCGGCGGCCCAGGTCGCCAGCCTCAAGAACGTCGGCGACCTAGTCGACTTGATCAAAAAGAAGACGGCAGCGCAATGAGCGGCGCGCTGTACACGGAGCTGGCCTGGCTGCCAGCGGCGCCGGACGATTTCACCGCCGCCTGCAAGGCCCTGGCCGCCGCCAACGCCCCCGGCGCCAGCATCCGGTCGCTGGCCAATCATGCGCTGAGCGACACCCAACTGGCGCGGCTGGGCCGCGCGATCACGCGGGCGCGCAGCGACGGCCAGGCATTGGCGCCGCTGGAGCCGTTCCGGCTGGGCCTGATCGGCAACGGCACGCTGGACCTGCTGGTGCCGGTCCTGGTTGCCAGCGCGGCCCGGCACGGCCTGGCGCTCGAGTGCATCCAGGCAGATTACGGGATGGTCACCCAGGAGGCGCTCGACCCCGCCAGCCGCATCAACGCCGCGCGCCTGGACGCCGTGCTGCTGGTCATCGACCACCGCGGCTTGCCGATCCGGTTTGCACCCGGCAGCGTCGAGGCCGAACAGGCGGAGATAGACAGCGCCATCGCCCATCTCGCCGCCATCCGCGACGGCCTGCGCGCTCATTCCGGCGCTATCTGCATCGTGCAGACGTTGGCGCCGCCGCCCGAAAGCCTGTTCGGCAGCTATGACCGGCTGGTGCCGGGCACGGCGCGCCGGGTCATCGAGGGCCTGAACCGCGCGTTGGCCGGCACCATGGCCGGCACGCCAGACCTGCTGCTGGACGTCGCCTCGCTGGCGGAGACGGTGGGGCTGGCGACCTGGCACTCGCCGGCGCAATGGAACCTGGCCAAGCTGGCGTTCGCGGACGAATGCCTGCCGATCTACGCCGATCACGTCGGCCGCCTGCTGGCCGCCCTACGCGGCCGCAGCCGCAAATGCCTGATCCTCGACCTCGACAACACGCTCTGGGGCGGGGTGATCGGCGACGACGGGCTGGAGGGCATCAAGGTCGCGCAGGGCGACGCCACCGGGGAGGCGCACCTGTCCGTGCAGCAGATGGCGTTGGCGTTGCGCCAGCGCGGCATCGTGCTGGCGGTGTCCTCGAAGAACACGGACTCCGTCGCCCGCACGCCGTTCCGCGAGCATCCGGAGATGCTGCTCAAGGAGGAGCATTTCGCGGTGTTCCAGGCCAACTGGAACGACAAGGCCACCAACATCAAGGCGATCGCCGGCGAGCTTTCGCTCGGCCTCGACGCGATGGTGTTCCTGGACGACAACCCCGTCGAGCGCGACCTGGTGCGCCGCATGCTGCCGCAGGTCGCGGTGCCGGAGCTGCCGGACGACCCGGCGCTGTATGCCCGCACCCTCGCCGCCGCCGGCTATTTCGAGAGCATCGCCTTCTCCAAGGAGGACCGCGAGCGCGCCGGGATGTACCAATCCAACGCCAACCGCGTGGCCTTGCTGAACCAGGCCGGGGACCTCGACGCCTACCTGGCCTCGCTGGAGATGCAGATCGACTTCGCCCCGTTCGACCGCACCGGCCGCGCGCGCATCAGCCAGCTCATCAACAAGTCCAACCAGTTCAACCTCACCACCCGCCGCTACAGCGAGGCCGAGGTGGCAGCCGCCGAGGCGGACTCCGCGGTGTTCACGCTGCAGGTCCGCCTGGTCGACAAGTTCGGCGACAACGGCATGATCAGCGTGATCATCTGCCGTCCGGCCGGCCCGGCGGCGTGGGAGGTTGACACGTGGCTGATGAGCTGCCGCGTGCTTGGCCGCAAGGTCGAGGCGATGGTGCTGCGCGAGGTCCTGGCGCAGGCGCGGCAGGCCGGAGTGACTCGGGTGGTCGGCCGCTATCGTCTGAGCGACCGCAACGCGCTGGTGAGGGACCATTACGAGAAACTTGGCTTCGCCCGGCTGCCCGACGCCGACGGCGCGACGCTGTGGCAGATCGACGCCGACACTACCATCGCCGCCGCGCCGATGACGGTGCGCCGCGGCGGCGTCTGACGCCATGGCTTGAGGCAGCATCTTGCTTGAGGCAGCACCATGATCGTACCCTCGCCCCAGTTCCTGCTGTTTGCTCTGGTCGGCGCGCTGCTGCTCAACTGTGGCCGGGCGCTTTGGTGGCGGCACTCCGTCCTGCTGTCCTGGAACGCCGCGTTCCTGTTGAGCTTCTCCCGCGATCCGCTGGCATTGCTGCCGTTCGCGGGCTTCCTGGCGTTCGGCTACCTGGCGATGCAATCCGTGCGCAACGGCTCAAGCCGCGCGCTGTTCGCCGCCGCCGCCGTGCTGACGGTGGCCGC
>CAXSFF010000585.1:0-3410 GCA_964236035.1 uncultured Acetobacteraceae bacterium | reverse complement strand
GGCGAGCCTTTGGCGGAGTTTGAGGCAGAGCCTCAACCTTGCTTGCCTTACCGGTCACTCCGAAGGGCCGCATCGCGCAGGAAACGCCCGTCCGCGCTCGCCTGCCAGTACTGCCAGACGGCATGGGCCACATCGGCGCTGATGTGCTGTTCCTGCGTGCCGCACAAGATGTCGACCACCCTGCGATCTGGGCCGACCGCGTGCTTGGGCGTGGTCTCCTCGCCGGTATCGGCCGACTCCCAGGCATACAGGGCTCCGCGCCAGCCGAGCCTGGCCGCCTTGGCACGTGCGGCATCCAGCGTGTGGTAACGGTACATGAGCATCGCCCGTGCAGCCTCAGGCCAGGTCAGGCTGTAGAACGGCAGCAGGAAGATCTCGGTGTCCCAGAACACGTGGCCGCGGTAGTCGTCCCCGGTCAGAGCCCGCGCCGCGATCGAGACGCGCTCGTCGTTCGGGTTGGCTGCGCCGTTTAGGTGCTAGCCGGCAAACCGCAGAGCCTGCTGGGCGGCCGGATCCTCCTCGACCTCGACGTCGCTGCACCGCCAGCGCGCCGCCCTGGCCGCCTCGTGCGCCGCCGCCACGCCGCGCCAGCCGATCCGGCGTGCGGCGCCGAGGCGCCGCTGCGCTTCCATCCCTGGCTCCTCACGCGGCGCGTTCCGACCGGGGATGTCGCGCCGGGTGATCGCGACCATGCGCTCGAATGACGCCACCTGTCCTGGCCGGGCCTGCCGGCGCCACGCCCATCTGAACTGGCCGAGCGGCTCCGCCGGCAGGTCACGGCCATCGACCCGGAGCGTGGCCGCTGCCGCAATGGCGAGGCTCTTGCCCGATGTCCTGGTGTGCCAGATGCCGAGATCCTGCTCTGCCCGCCCGGCGATCAGCCCCAGTTCCATGCCGTCGAACCACGCCTCGGCGCCGATCTCGGCATCCGCGCCCATCACCGCGAGCCGCATGATCTGCAGACCGATCGACCGCTCGGCCATCGAGACCAGACGCATCGTGCGCAGGCTCACTCTGACCGAGCGGCCGTCCGACAGGCGGCAGCCGGTGTGCAGTATGCCCCGGCCCAGGTCGAGCATGCGCTGGTGCGACGTCATGTCCAGATCGCCCTGCCCTGGGACCGCCAGGATCGGGGCCTCGCCCGAGATGGAGATACGGACCTGTAGCCAGTCCGCCGCCGGGACGAGCGTCGGAATCGGCTGTTCGACGCCGTACGTGTCGAACAGCCCGGCGACGTAGGTGCGCGGCGGCACTGCGGAACGACCCGCACGGTTGATCGTGCGCGTGGCCCTCACGCCGAGGAAGCCGTTGCTGATCGCGTAGCGCGATTCGAGACTGCTCTCGCGCAGCAGGTCGAAGCCGTCGTCCTGTAGCGCCCACGCTCCGTCCACCGCCGGGTCCGGAACGTCGTCCATCGTACACGGCGCACTTTCGTGCGTCGCGCCCGGCACGTTCTCGTCCACGACGATCGGCGCGCTCATGCAGGCTCCTTTCGGCTGAGCCCGTCGGTGAGCCTATCGACAGCCACTTCGTCGAGGCTCGTCACGACCAGATCCGCTCCGGCCTCGCGCAACAGGGCCGCGTCGCCGAGCCCCGACCGCACGCCGGCCAGCCGCGTCGTCAGTTGTAGCCCGGGCATTTGCCGGCTCCGCCGTTCTGGTTTGCGATGTCGTAGCCGGTCCAGCGCGCGGTGGCCGCGGCACCCGGGGCGAAGCTGCGGATCGGCCAGTAGCCGGACGACCAGAAGTCGATCGGGCCGGTGACGAAACGGAAGAACGGCGGGGTGTATTGGTAGTGCGTGTCCACGACCAGCATCGGGTCGGTGGGACAAGCCAGACAGGGTGTCGCGATCCATCGCCGCGGCGAGTCACCTGGTCGCTCACCCGTCAACGCACCAGGTGCCGAAGGAGAGGTGAGCAGTTATACCAACGGCTCTTTGTGATGACCGCTGAAGCAAGCAAGGTTGAGGCTCTGCCTCAAACTCCGCCAAAGGCAAGCCTTTGGAAACCAATACCCAAGTAAGGCCGGTCCAGGGGCGGCTCGCCCCTGGCGGGTCTGGGCAGAGCCCAGCCTTGCCTGTCTTGCAGGTCAAGACTTAGGGCCACTGGTATTACTGCAGCTCTGACGATCACGCTGCCTGGAAAGGCGAGTTGGTGTGCCCGATCTGCGGGAGCATCACGGAGTGGAAATCGCCTCATCAACCGAGCTGACGTATATCATACCAACGGTCCTTTGCAGTGACCCATTTTACTGGAACCCTAATACACCGAGAATGGTTACAGTGGCAGGAGCAGAAAACGATCAACGCATAGGACCATTGGTGTTACCCTGCGTGGAACATCGTCACTGGATAGCCCTGCGCGAACAACAATGCTCGCAGGTCGGCATGCTTCACCTGGTTGCCTGCCGCTGCCGCAATTCCTGAGTGAGCCCGAAATGCGATCCCAAGCCCGGCCCCCGTCAGCATTGCCAGATCGTTGGCGCCGTCGCCAACCGCCAGCGTTGCCGACAATGGTAGACCTCGGGCTGCGGCGAGCTCGCGCAATATCGCCAGCTTGCCGTGGCCGTCCAGCACCGGTTCCTTGATCGAGCCGGTGAGCGCCACGCCATCGTCGCAAAGCACGTTGGAGTGCTGGTGATCAAAGCCGCATAGCTTGGCGACCGGGACGGTGAACACGCTGAAGCCGCCCGACACCAGGGCGGTCGCGGCATTGTGCGCCCTCATGGTGGCAACCAGGATGCGCGCGCCTTCGGTCAACCGCACGCCGGCCAAGGTGCGCCCGATCGCCGCAAGGTCGAGGCCGCGCAGCAGCATGACCCGCTCGCGCAGGGCGCCGGCAAAGTCGATCTCGCCGTTCATGCTGCGCGCGGTGATGGAGGCGACCCGCTCGCCGCAGCCGGCGTGCCGCGCCAGCTCGTCCAGCGTCTCGCCTTGCACGATGGTGCCGTCCATGTCGGCCACCAGCAGTTCCTTGCGCCGGCCCCGGGCGCGGGTGACGATCGCGTCGACGGCCTCTCCTTCGAGCGCTGCGTGGACCCGGGCCAGGTCGGGCCGCGCGGCGCAGGCGATGTCGGTCGCTTCGTTCGGGGAAAGCTCGACAGGCCTGCGGCCAGAAATGGTGTCGCGCACACGGTCGATCAAACCGGGCGACAGGCCGGTGTCGCGCGCGGCGACCAGGGTGAGGACGTAGGACATGCGATTTCCGATCGTACGACATAAGATGGTCATGTCCAGGCAAGCGCCGCGTCGCCCGACAGGCCCGGATCGCGAGCCTGGCGGCGCCTGCATCGGCGTGGTTGGCCTTGGCTTGGCGCCCCTGGTAGCCTTTTGCCACCCTCGTTGCGATCGAACATCCCGTCGGAAGGAAGAGCGGCAATGCCAGCCCTGGCACCCACCACGTCACGTCCGG
>CAXSFF010000584.1:0-3411 GCA_964236035.1 uncultured Acetobacteraceae bacterium | reverse complement strand
GGCACCGCCGCCAGCGCCAGCACAGGCCGCCCCGCCGCGGCTAGCACCGCCACCGACAGCGCCCCGAACGAGGCGTTGAAGGCCGTTACGGTGAACATGCCGGTCACGTCCGACACCACGTACCAGGCGATCCCCAGCATCACGATCACCAGGCCGAGCTTCAGGTGCGGGTTGGGCCGCAGCGCCGGGCTGCGCGCCTCCGCCAGCAGGTGGCAGCCGAAGGCGAGGCTGGGCAGCACGACGTTCCAGGCGTTGCTGGCCAGGCCGATGGTCGCCAGCAGCGCCGCGGTGAACACGGCGGTGTGCCGGTCCAGCCCGAGGTGCCGCGCCGGGGCCAGCCACCGCCCGCCCAGCAGCCAGGCCAGCCCTGCCGCCGCTCCGGTCAGCAGCATCCAGGGCGGCGCGTCCATCTGGTGCAGCAGCACCAGGTGCAGGCTGACCGGCAGGAAGAAGTTGTCCCAGCCCCGCCAGCTCACGCTCTCCACCAGCGTGCCGTAGGCGGCGATGACGCCGCCCAGCACGACCACGTTCAGCCGCGGCGCATCGGACAGCAGCAGCAGCAGCGACATGCTGATGATCCATGCCGTCAGGAAGAAGATCGCCGCGCCCTCGACGCTCTTGTGGCCGTCCTCGATCCGGAAGGTCGCCCGGCCGTAGCGCACGCCGACCAGCGCCGCGGCGGCGTCGGACAGCGCGAGGATGGCAAGCGGCAGGACGTAGGTGACGGGCGTGCGGTGCCCCAGCACGAACAGCAGCGCGACGGAGGCGCCGAACAGCAGCTCCCCATAGGACTCCCGCGCCACGCCATGCAGCCCGGCCCCCAGCCCGCGGCCGGAGGCGCGTCCGAAGCGCAGGCCCATCAGCAGCGCCACGGCCGTGCCGCAGATCGCCAGCACCGGCCCAGGCGTCTGGAACAGCAGCGGGAACGTGAGGCTGTACAACCCCAGCCCGACGTGGACGGCCTTGCGCGCCAGCTCCGGGTGCAGGCCGTAGCGCCGGGCCAGGAACGCCGCGGCGGCCAGCAGCGCCACGAGCAGCAGCACGGACCCGATGGCCAGCAGGGGCACGGTCATGGCAGCCGCTCCTCCACCACCAGCGCACGGTAGAAGAACGCGCGGTCGGCGGCGTGCAGCGCCGCCGTGTCGTGCGCGCGGACCTGGCGGGCCAGGGAGGCAGGGGCGGCGCGCGGGACCATCATGTTCCAGTAGGCCAGCCGCCCACCGGGACGGGTGCGGGCCAGCAGCCCGGCATAGGCGACCTCGTGCTCGGCAGGCGACATGTACTCGAACACGTCCGACAGGTTCCACCCGTCAGCCATGCCGTCGAAGGCGGACACCGGCCCGTGCAGCAGCCGCACCCGGTCCAGCCGGGCGCGTATGGTCCCGAAGTGCTCCGGCCGCAGCGCCAGCGGCAGCGCATCGCCATGCCGGCCGGTGAGAATCCAGGCAAGGTAGGGGTTGCTCGCCGGGTCCTGGTCCACCAGCGCGGCGCGGGCGCGGGCGGCAACCTGGCCGGGCAGGCTGCCCTCGGCGAAGTCGAAGAACGCCGGGTCGCGGCCCAGCCGCCCCATGGTCCAGCGGGAGAAGAACGCCCGAAGCATCAGCCGCCAGCGCGGGGTGTCCCAGGCCCGCCAGGCGTCCTGCCGCGCCTGCGGCGACCGCGGCGCCAGCCAGCCCTGCACCTGCCGCCGCCCATGGACCAGCGGCAGCACATAGCGCCGGAAGATGCGGAAGTAGTTCTCGAACCGCCCGATGCCGCCGAGGCCCAGGCGCTCGACCGCGCCGGCCCGCGCGGCCCAGAACGCTTGCCGCTCCGGCGAGAGGGCAGCCGCAGCTTGCGCCAGCAGCGCGCGGCGGCGGCGGGACGGGCGGGACCCGATCAGCTCCAGCAGCCCCGCATGGTCCAGCGCCCGGTACGCCTCGATCCTCAGCGCGAGGCAGGCGAGCTGCGCTTCCGAGAGGTCCACGGCCACGACCTCCGCCGGGTCCGCGGTCAGCAGCGCCAGGGCGTTGTCCCCGGCGGAGGCGATGGACACCAGCGTTGCGCCGGGCCGCGGTGCCAGCGCCGCCCGCAGCACGTCGGCGTCCTCCCACACCTGGGCGTAGCGGATGCGGTCGAAGCGCGCCCGGGCGGCGATGCCCTCGGTCATGCCGGCGGCCCGCGCCGGCTCACCCGGCCGGCGGCACCGTCCACCTCCACCACCTCCCCGTCGCCGATCCAGTCCAGCGCGCCCTTGAGCTGCACGACGCAGGGGATGCCCAGCTCCCGCGCGACGATGGCCGAGTGGGACAGCAGGCTGCCGCGCTCGACGACGATGGCGGCGGCGTTGGTGAACAGGGCGATCCAGCCGGGGTCGGTGTGCCGGGCGACCAGGATTTCCCCGCGCGCCAGCGTGGCGGTGCGGGCGTCGCGGACCACCCGCGCCACGCCGCGCGCCAGGCCGGGGGCGCAGCCCAGGCCGGTGCGGGCGGCCTCCGTGCCGCGCGGCGGCGGGATGGCGGCGGCCACATCCCGCAGGCCGGCCACGGCGGCGCCGAGATGCTCGATGCGCTCCGGCGGGTCCGGCAGGGCCGCCACGCGGTCCCACTCCTTGCGGCGCAGGGCGACCAGGCCGCGCAGGTCGAACGACACGGCGCCGCCCTCGATGGCGCCCAGCAGTTCCTCGACCGTAAGCTGGAACACGTCCTCCGGCTGCGCCAGGGCGCCGCCGCGGGCAAGCTGGACGCCCATGGCGCGCACCAGCACGCGGACGCGGCCGAACACGCGGGTGCGCTGGAGCCGCAGGTTCTCGCGGTCCCGCACCCGCGCCTTGGCCCAGCCCAGCAGCAGGCCCGCCACCCGGCCGTGCAGGGGACGGCCCGGGAACAGCGCCATCGCGTCCAGGGTCCGCGGCTGGGCGTCTGGCCGGTCAGGCCCTTGCGCCGCGGCGGCGATGGCGCGGTGCAGCGGCGCCGGGTCATCGTGCAGGGTGGTGCTTTCCAGCTTCAGCTCCTCCGTGCAGCGGTCGCCGAAGCGGGACAGGTAGGCGGCGATCTCCCCGGCCAGCGCAGGGTCGTCCGGCGCCTCGCCCCGGTCCAGGCGAGCTAGCAGCGCCGGGCGGCCGGCGGCCAGGCGGGCCATCGCGCGGATGCGCCGGGCCGGCTCCGCCGACACCATCCCGCCCTGTCCCACCATGCACTCCGCATGGAACGCCAGCCCAGCCGGGCCGGCCCAGCGCCCCATCACCCGGCGGGACAGGCTGAACGCCGCCATGCACACGAGGTCGTTGACCATGGGCGCATCCCAGCGGCCGAGCAGCCGCGCCTCGATCCCGCGGTACTCCGCGGCCAGCGCGGTCAGCGGCATCGCCCCGGCTGGCGTGGCGGACGGCGCCAGGGCCGCGGCGACCCGCGCGTCGAAGCGGCGCACGCG
>CAXSFF010000583.1:0-3416 GCA_964236035.1 uncultured Acetobacteraceae bacterium | reverse complement strand
GGTCCAGGGCGGCTCGCCCTGGCGGGTCCAGGGCAGAGCCCTGGCCTTCCTTCCTTGAGGACACCTCGCTTGGGCCACACCCCCCCGCATCCGTCCGCGCCCCTCGGCGATCCCCGCCTCGCCGCCCGCCTGCGGCGCGAGCTGCGCGGCGAGGTGCTGTTCGGCGCCGGCGACCGTGGCCGCTACGCGACCGACGCCTCGATCTACCAGGTCGAACCTGTGGGCGTGGTGGTGCCGCGCGATGCGGACGACATGGCGGCGGCGCTGTCGATCGCCCGCGAGCACGGCGTCCCGGTCCTGGCCCGCGGCGGCGGCACCAGCCAGTGCGGGCAGACGGTGAACCGCGCCCTGGTGCTGGACTGCACGAAACACATGCGCCGTGTGCTGCACCTCGACGCCGGCGCCCGCCGCGTCACGGTGGAGCCGGGCATCGTGCTGTCCCACCTCAACGACGCGCTGCGCCCGCACGGGCTGTTCTTCCCGGTGGACCCATCGACGCAGGCGCGCTGCACGATCGGCGGCATGGCCGGCAACAACTCGTGCGGGTCGAAGTCGATCCGCTACGGCCTGATGGCTGACAACGTGGCGGGGATCGACGCGATCCTGGCCGACGGCTCGCGCCACCGCTTCGGCGAGGCGGCCGCTCAGGGGGCCGCGGTGCCGGCTGGCGGGGAACCGACACCGCGCGGCCGTGGCGGGCTCGGCACGCCGCACCCGGACAGCGCGATCGCCGGCAGCCTCGCCGGCCCCGCCCTGCACGACTCGACGCTGCACGGCGCACCCACCGGCGGCACGTTCCGCGACGTTGCCGCGCACGACCCGGCACTGGCGGCGCTGGTCGCGCGCCTGCGCGCCATCGGCCACGCAGAGGCCGCGGAGATTGCCGCCCGCTTTCCCACCCAGCTCCGCCGCGTGGGCGGCTACAACCTCGAACTGCTGACACCCACGGCGCAGGCGGAGCGGCGCGACAACCTCGCCCGCCTGCTCGTCGGCTCGGAGGGCACGCTTGCGATTTCCGCCGCCCTCGACCTCCAGCTCGCATCCATCAAACCGCACAAGGTCCTCGGCATCTGCCAGTTCCCGACCTTCCGTGCCGCGATGGATGCGTCGCGTCACCTGGTCCGCCTCGACCCCGAAGCCGTGGAGCTGGTGGATCGCACCATGATCGACCTGGGCCGCCAGATCGCGATCTACCGCGCAACCATCGATGCCATCGTGCAGGGCGAGCCGGACAGCCTGCTGATCGTGGAGTTCCACGGCCACCACGACGCTACCCTGCTGCGCCAGCTCGCCCGGCTCGACGAGGCGATGGCCGACCTCGGCTACCCCGGCGCCGTCGTCCGCGTCACCGACCCAGGGTTCCAGGCCAAGGTCGCCGAGGTGCGCGAGGCCGGCCTCAACATCATGATGTCCATGAAGGGCGACGGGAAACCGGTCTCCTTCATCGAGGACTGCGCCGTCGACCTCGACGACCTCGCCGACTACACCGAGCGCCTCAACGACGTGTTCGAGCGCCACGGCACCAAGGGCACCTGGTACGCCCATGCCTCGGTCGGCTGCCTGCATGTCCGCCCGGTCCTCAACATGAAGGACCCCACGGACGTCGCTACCATGCGCACCGTCGCCGAGGAATGCTTCGCCCTCGTCCGCGGGTACAAGGGCTCGCATAGCGGCGAGCACGGCGACGGCATCGTGCGGTCCGAATTCCACGAGTCGATGTTCGGCCCCCGCATCGTGCGCGCCTTCGAGGCGGTCAAGGACGCGTTCGACCCGGACGCCACGCTCAACCCCAACCGCGTCGTCCACCCCCCGCGCATGGACGACCGCAGCCTGTTCCGCTACGCCCCGGGCTACGCCGCGGACCCCGCGATCGTTCCGAAGCTGGACTGGTCCGCGTGGCCCGGGGCGCAGGGTGGCCTGCTCGGCGCGGTCGAGATGTGCAACAACAACGGCACCTGCCGCAAGTTCAGCGTCGGCGTGATGTGCCCGAGCTACCGCGTCACCCGCAACGAGATCGATCTTACCCGCGGTCGTGCCAACACGCTGCGCCTCGCGCTCACCGGCCAGCTCGGCGACGCGGGCCTCGCCTCGGACGAGGTGGCCGCCGCCATGAAGCTGTGCGTGTCGTGCAAGGCGTGCCGGCGCGAGTGCCCGACCGGCGTCGACATGGCGCGTATGAAGATCGAGGCGCTGGCCGCCCGTGCCGCCACCCATGGCATCGGCCTTCGCGAGCGCCTGGTAGCGGAAATGCCGCGCTACGCCCCCTGGGCCGCCCGCCTCGCCCCGCTCGCCAACCTGCGCAACCGCGTGCCCGCGCTGCGCCGCCTCGGCGAGCGTGTCGCCGGGCTGTCCGCCGCGCGCCCGCTGCCGGAGTGGCGCCGCGACCCGTTCCGCGACGACGAGGCCGGCGGCCCGCCCGCGCCACGCGGCGACGTGCTGCTGCTCGCCGACACGTTCAACCGTTACTTCGAGCCTGAGAACCTGCGCGCCGCAGTGCGCGTGTTGCGCACCGCCGGCTTCCGCGCCGTGGTGCCTGTCACCGGCCCGCGCCCGCTGTGCTGCGGCCGCACGTACCTGTCCGCCGGCCAGGTGGACCGCGCCCGTGCCGAGGCTGCGCGCACCCTCGCCGTCCTCTCCGATGGCACCGCCTCCGGCCCGGGCGGCGCCACCGTGCCCCGCGCGAGCCTGTCCGTGATCGGGCTTGAGCCGTCCTGCCTGCTCACCTTGCGCGACGAGTTCGTCTCCCTGCTTCCCGGCAAGGCGTCCACCGCGCTGGCGTCACGCGCCCTGCTGATCGGCGAGTTCCTGGCCCGCGAGAGGCCCACGCTCGACTGGCGCCTCAAGCGCACTGCCCACGTGCACGGGCACTGCCACCAGAAGGCGTTCGGCGCCTTCCCCGACGCGTTGGCGGCACTCGGCCTGGTCGGCGGGCTCGACGTGCGGTCCATCGAGTCCTCGTGCTGCGGCATGGCCGGCGCCTTCGGCTACCAGGCCGAGACGCAGGACGCCTCGCGCGCCATGGCCGAGGCCGGCTTGCTGCCCGCCGTGCGCGCCGCCGCGCCGCAGGACCTCGTCGTCGCGGACGGCATCTCCTGTCGGCACCAGATCGCGGACCTCGGCGGGCGCGAGGCGTTGCACTCGGTCAGGGTGCTCGACATGGCACTGCCGGGTTGACCGCCGGCACATGGCAAGGTTGAGGTTCCGCCCCGAACTTCGCCAAAACCATGCCTTTGGCGTCCAATTGCATGAAGGGCGATTTCCAAAGGCCTCATACCAGCAGCCTTGAGCTTTGACGTGCAAGGCAAGCAAGGCTGGGCTCTGCCCAGACCCGCCAGGGGCGAGCCGCCCCTGGACCGGCCTTACTTAAGTATCGGATTCCAAAGGCTTGCCTTTGGCGGAGTTTGAGGCAGAGCCTC
>CAXSFF010000582.1:0-3417 GCA_964236035.1 uncultured Acetobacteraceae bacterium | reverse complement strand
TTGCGTTCAGTCGCGCGCTGTTGACACGGCTTCCCACGTGGCAATGTGGCAAATGCTGGTTCCGGTTCGGTCCGCGGCGGCCTATCGTGGCTAACAACAGCTATCCCGACCCCTGGAGACCGGCATGAAAGCCATGCTCGCCCGCATCCGCCCCGACACCTTCACCCTGCTGATCGTGGCAACCGTCGGGCTGGCAAGCGTGCTGCCGGCGTCCGGCGCCGCCGCCGATGCCGTCGGCTATCTGGCGATCGTGGCGATCGGCCTGCTGTTCTTCCTGCAAGGCGCCCGCCTGTCGCGGGAGGCGGTGGTGGCGGGGATGACGCATTGGCGGCTGCACGCGCTGATCCTGGCCTGCACCTTCGTGTTGTTCCCATTGCTTGGCCTTGGCTTGCGCGCCATCGCGCCGGGCCTGCTGACGCAGCCGCTGTGGCTGGGCGTGCTGTTCCTGTGCGTGCTGCCCTCGACGGTGCAGTCCTCCATCGCGTTCACCTCGATCGGGCGCGGCAACGTGGCCGCCGCCGTGTGCGCCGCCACCGCCTCCAACCTGCTGGGCATGCTGATCACCCCCTTGCTGGTCGGCCTGGTGCTGAGCGCGCATGGCAGCGGCATCTCCTGGCACGAGATCAGCAAGATCGTGCTGCAGCTGCTGCTGCCATTCGCCGCCGGGCAGCTGCTGCGGCCGTGGATCGGGCCGTGGGCGGCGCGCAACAGGACCATCCTGAGCTACACCGACCGCTCGTCCATCCTGCTGGTGGTGTATTCCGCGTTCAGCGCCGCCGTGGTCGAGGGCATCTGGCATACGGTGCCGCTGACCGATCTCGGCACGCTGGTGCTGGTCAACGCCGTGCTGCTGGCGCTGGTGCTGGCGATCACCATGTGGGGCAGCCGCGCGCTGGGGTTCGCCAAGGAAGACGAGATCGCCATCGTGTTCTGCGGCTCCAAGAAGACGCTGGCGAGCGGCATCCCGATGGCGAACGTGCTGTTCGCCGGGCCGACCGTCGGCATGGTGGTGCTGCCGCTGATGATCTTCCACCAGATGCAGCTGATGGCCTGCGCCGCCCTGGCCCGCCGCTACGGCGCGCGCGTGGAGGCGGACCCGGCCTTGGCCTCCAAGCACCCCGCCTTGTCCCGCACTTGACGGCTTCGCTGCTCAACCCTTTTTCGAAGAAAGCCGTCCCTTGAAACAGTTGATGGTGCTTTGCGCCTTGGCCATGGCGGCACCCTGCCTGGCCGCCGAACCGGCCGGCCTGTCCGGCAGCGTGCCCGATGGCGTAGTGCGCGCCACCTTGGCCAACGGCCTGCGCGTGGTGATCGTGCCCGACCGCCTGGCGCCCGTGGTGGCGACGGAGCTGAACTACCTCGCCGGGTCGAACGACGCGCCGGACGGCTTCCCCGGCACCGCCCACGCGCTGGAACACATGATGTTCCGCGGCAGCGCGGGGCTGGACCGCGACCAGCTCGCCGAGATGGGGGCGCAGCTCGGCGGGTCGTACAACGCCGACACCACGGAGACCGTCACCCAGTACACCTACACCGTGCCGGCGGACGACCTCGGCGTGGTGCTGCGCAGCGAGGCGTTGCGCATGCGCGGCCTCAGCATCACCCAGGCGGATTGGGAGCAGGAGCGCGGCGCCATCGAGCAGGAGGTGTCGCGCGACCTGTCCAGCCCGTTCTACAACTACCTCTCGCAGACCCAGGAGATCCTGTTCGCCGGCACCCCGTACCAGCATGACGCGCTCGGCACCCGGCCGTCGTTCGACCGCACCGACGCGGCGCTGCTGCGGCAGTTCTACGAGCGCTGGTATGCGCCAAACAACGCCATCCTGGTGATCGCTGGCGACGTGCAGCCAACGCAGGCGATGGCGCAGGTGCAGGCCGCGTTCGGCGACATCCCGAGCCGCCCCCTGCCCCAGCACGCCAGCTTCAACGCCGGCCCCATCTTCAGTGCAGACCCTGGGGCGCCGCGCACGCTGACGCTGCCGACCAACTTCCCGATCGGGCTGGTCAGCCTGGCGTACCGCATGCCCGGGCTGACCTCCGCCGACTTCGCCGCCACCGACATCCTGGGCGACGTGCTGGGCAGCCAGCGCGGGTCGCTGTACGGCCTGGTGCCCGCAGGCCGGGCGCTGACGGCGCAGTTCAGCTACCAGGCCAAGGCCGATGTCGGCTTCGCCCTGGCCATCGCCGGCTTCCCCAAGGGCAGCGACCCGGCGCCGTTGCTCGCCGACCTGCGTCGCGTCATTGCCGACACCCTGCGCGACGGCGTCCCGCCCGACCTGGTGGCAGCGGCCAAGCGGCAGGAACTGGCGCAGCTCGCGTTCGAGAACGACAGCATCAGCGGCCTGGTGCGCACCTGGTCGAAGGCGCTGGCGTTCCAGGGCGCGGACTCGCCCGAGGACCTGGCCCGCGCCTACGCCGCCGTCACGGTGGACGACGTGAACCGGGTGGCGCGGCTGCTGCTGGACCCGGATCACGCCGTCTCGGCGGTGCTCACCCCGCAAAGCTCCGGCCAGCCCACCGCCGGCGGCGGCTTCGGCGGCGCGGAGTCGTTCAGCAGCCCACCCGACCATCCGGTGACGCTGCCGCCCTGGGCCGCATCGGCGCTGGCCAGCCTGAAGCTCCCGGACCCGACCGAGCCGCCGGACGCCAGCGTGCTGCCAAACGGGCTGCGGCTGATCGTGCAGCCCAAGCACGTCAGCCGCACCGTCTCCGTCTATGGCCGCGTGCGGGGCGAGCCGGACACGCAGGAGGCGCCGGGCAAGGAGGGCGTCGCGTCGCTGACCGGGCAGCTGTTCGGCTACGGCAGCGCCGGCCTCGACCGCCTCGCCTTCCGCAAGGCGGTCGACGACATCGCGGCGGTGGAGCGCGCCGGCCCCAGCTTCTCGCTTAAGGTGCTGACCCCGGCGTTCGATCGCGGCATGCGGCTGCTGGCCGACAACGAGCTGCGCCCGGCCTTCCTCGCCGAGGATTTCCCGGCCGAGGCGTTCGCCGTGGTGCGTGGGCAGTTGGCGCAGCAATTGGGCGGCACGCTGCAATCGCCGGGCTACCAGTTCAGCCGTGCCGTCGGCAAGGCGATCGTGCCGAAGGACGATCCGACCCTGCGGCAGGCGACGCCGGAGACGGTGGCGGCGCTGCAGCCGGCGGACCTGCGCGCCTACTACGCCACGGCGTTCCGGCCCGACCTCACCACCATCGTGGTGGTCGGCGACGTGACGCCGGAGCAGGCGCGAGGCGTGGTCGGCGAGACGTTCGGCGGCTGGCAGGCGGCCGGGCCGACGCCGTCGATCGACCTGCCGCCGGTCGGCGCCAATGCCGCGTCGCAGGCGCGGGTGCCAGATTCCAGCAGCTTGCAGGACTCCGTGTCGCTGCTGCAGACCATGGCGCTCGAGCATGGGGTGACGCTGGTCGTCGACGCTG
>CAXSFF010000581.1:0-3421 GCA_964236035.1 uncultured Acetobacteraceae bacterium | reverse complement strand
CATCATCAGCACCACGGCGGAGATCGGCCCCTGGGTGGTCGCCGCCAGCATCGCGCCCGCCCCGAGCACGGCGAACAGCCCGGGCGGGACGCCGGACCACAGCCAGGACCACGGCACGCCCAGCGCGCCGCCCAGCAGGGCGCCCGTGGCGAGCGACGGCGTGAACAGGCCGCCGGGTGCCCCGCTGCCGAGGCACAATAGCGTGGCGGCCGGCTTCAGCGCCACCAGCGCCAGCAGCAGCAGCGGCGCGACCTGCCCCGTGAACGCCAGTTGCGCCACGTCGCGGCCGTTGCCCAGCAGCTGCGGGAACGCGATCGACACGGCGCCGATCACCGTCAGCGCCAGCACGGGCGCCGCCACGCGCCAGCCGCCGCCGGGCCGGTGGCGGTCGGCCCAGGCCACCGCGCGCACGTAGCCCACCGACGCCACGCCCACGGCCAGCCCCGCCGGCAAGGCCCAGGCGGCGCTGGAGACCGACCCGGCATAGGCCGGGATGACGTAGGTCGGCGCATCCGGCAGGAACGCCCACGACACCCCCGTCGCGATCAGCGAGGTCACCAGGGCAGGCAGCACGAACCGCAGCGCCAGCTCGCCGCGCAGCACCTCCAGCGCGAACAGCGCGCCGCCGAGCGGCACCCCGTATGCGGCGGCCATGCCGGCGCCGGCTCCGCAGGCGACCAGCAGCCGCCGGGTCTCGTCGGGCAGCCGCGTCCGGTCGGACATGGCGTTGGCGATCACGGCGCCCGCCTGCTTCGGCGCGCCCTCCCGCCCGAGCGAGGCGCCCATGCCGACGATCAGCACCGACAGCACGGCGCTGCCCAGCGTGCGCAGCGCCGGCAGCCGCCCGGCGTGGAACCAGATCGCCGTGGTGATGTCGATGCCGTTGGCGCTGGACAGCCGCACCAGCAGCAGCTGCCCGGCCCCCGTCAGCGCCCCGGCGCCGCACAGCACGGCGATGTGCCACCACGGAGGCGCCCCCGCCGCCGCGTCGAGCAGGTCGACCCCCGACCCCGACCACAGCGTATGCTGCACCAGCTCCAGCAGCTCCGTCAGCGCGGCGGCGCCCAGCCCCGTGCCGACGCCGGTCAGCGCCACCGCGAGCCAGAACCCGGCGGCGTCGCGCCGGGCCAGGATGGGCGCGATCATCGACGTCTCAGACGGCCGAGACGGGCACCCGGTGCCAGGCCGTGCTCAGGTAGCCCTTGAGGTTCCAAACGTCGTCCGGCCGCGCCGGCTGCGTCTGCCCGGCGGAGTCCCAGGCCCGTACCGCCAACTCGTGCCGCCCCTTGGGCAGATCCAGCCTGGCGCTCCAGAACGTCCAGCCCCATGGCGCGTCGGAGGCCTCCAGGTCGGCCTGCCGCCAACTGCGCCCGCCGTCGCAGGACACGTCGACCCGGGCGACCATGCGGGCGCTGGCGATGGCGTAGCCCCGCACCGTGACGCTGCCGGCCGTCAGCTCGGCGTTCGCCGCCGGCTCGCAGATCGCGGCGTTGAGCGGCATCTCGTTGATCGTGAAACCCTTGTCCCAGTCCAGCGTCGCGTCCGTCACGTCGGCAGGCAGCAGCTTGTAGTCGCGCGCCTGCATCGGGTTGTCGGACGGCCCGGCCTGCACCGTGATCGCGGCGAGCCATTTCGGGCTGCGCACCCCGGCGAAGCCCGGCACCACGACGCGCAACGGGGCGCCATGCTCCGGCGTCAGCGCCTCGCCGTTCATGGCATGGACAAGCAGCACCTCGGGCGCCATCGCCTTGGCCATCGGGATCGAGGCGCCATAGGTGAAGCGCCCCTCCGGCGACTCCACGGTGTCGCAGGCGTCGAACGCGACGTGCAGCGCCGCGTCCGCCTCGGCTCCCGCGGCGCGCAGGACGTCGGCAAGGGCGACCCCCGTCCAGGCGGCGTTGCCGATCGCGCCGGCCTCCCACGGGTCGCCGGTGGTCGGGCGCACCCCCTGCAGGTCGGCGCGGCGGTTGCCGGCGCATTGCAGCACGGCGGCGACGGTGCGCTCGGGGAAGCGCTGCCGCAGCTCCGCCATCGACAGGTCGAGCGGCGTCGCCACCCGGCCGCCGACGCGCAGCCGGTGCCCCGCCCCGTCGAGATGCGGGACGTCGCCATGGCTGCGGACGTAGAAGTCGGGCTGCGCCGTGATCATGGCGGCGCGCAGCCGGTCCAGCGGCGGCTCGGCGTTGTAGGGCGCCGTGGAATGCACGATCAGGTCCGGCTTCGACTGCGAGGGGTTGAACATGGCCGGAATCCTCTGATGCCTGAATCGGCAAGGCTAGCTTAGCCAAGGCCCAGCAACCGGATCAAACCGAGGCTGATGGCGCTCAGCACCAGCAGGGACAGGGTGACCGCCGCCGTGACCCGGCCGCCGGCGCGCGCCACCACGCGCAGGTCGGTGCCGAGCCCGAGCGCCGCCATGGAGACCACCGTCAGCAGGTTGGCGATGCCGGCGGCCGGGGCCAACGCCGCCGGCGGCACCAGCCCGGCAGAGCGCAGCCCCGCCAGCGCCAGGAAGCCGACGATGAACCAGGGTACTAACCTATGCAGCGGCAGCCGGCCCGGCTTGGGGCGCTCGCCCGCCGTCACGTGCGGCGCGGCCTCGTCGGTTTCGTCGCGCAGGCGCCGGGTCAGCAGGGACAGGCCGAGCACCACGGGGCCGAGCATCAGCACGCGCACCAGCTTGACCAGGGTGCCGAGCTGCACCGCCACCGCGCCCATCGGCGCCGTCGCGGCCAGCACCTGCGGCACCGCATACACGGTGAGGCCGGCGAGGGCGCCGTACTGCAAGCCGCTCAGGTGCAGCAGCGGTGCCGTCAGCGGCAGGATCAGCACCACGATCACCCCCAACACGGCGGTAAACGCGATAGACGCCGCCACGTCCTCGCCGTCCGCGCCGATCACGGGGGCGACGGCGGCGATGGCGGAGTTGCCGCAGATCGAGTTGCCGCAGGCGATCAGCGTCGCCATCCGGTGCGGCAGGCCAAGCAGCCGGCCGATGCCGTAGCTCACGCCGATCGCCGTCGCCACCACGCCCGCGATGCCGCACAGCAGACTGGGGCCGGCGGCCAGCACCGTCTGCGCGCTGACGGAGGCGCCGAGCAGCACCACGGCGATCTCCAGCAGCGTCTTGGCGCTGAAGTCGATGCCGGCGGCCCAGCGCGCGCCGGGCGTCCAGGCGGTGCGCAGCCCCGTGCCGACCAGGATGGCGAGCACCAGCGCCTCGAGCCAGGGCCGGCCCGCCAGTTGCGCCTCCGCCCGTTCGAGCAGGCTCGATGCGGCGGTCACCCCGATGCAGAGCAGCAGCCCCGGGACGACGTTGCCGGCCATGCCGAGCGCCCGGCGGATGCGGCCAGGGCGGGTGTCGATGCTCTTGCGACCCGGCGTGGCGATGGCAATGGCAATGGCAATGGCCTGCATGATG
>CAXSFF010000580.1:0-3428 GCA_964236035.1 uncultured Acetobacteraceae bacterium | reverse complement strand
TTGGCCTCGCAATGCCGGCGCAGCACGGCGCCGCGCTCATAGGCGGAGATGGCGTCCTCAAGCTTCTGCTGACCGCCTTCGAGGCTTTTGACGATGCGTTCCAATTCGGCCAGCGCGTCCTCGAACGACAGGCCGGAGATCGTCTCCGACATGATGACATCTCCTCGATCAGGCCCGCCGTGTTAGGCTTTTGCCGGCTGCCGGACAACCATCAGGCTGTGTTCACAGGCGGGAGCGGCCACCGTGCGCAGCCGACCAGCCGGCCGGGTCGGGCAGGAACCGCTCGATCTCGGCGCGGTCGGCCGGGTTCAGCACGAGGTCGCCCGTGCCCAGGCGCAACACGTCGTCCCAGGTCGCGACGGCGTGCAGCGCCAGCCCCAGCGCGGCCAGCCGTTCGGAGCACCCGGGGAACACGCCATGGTGGAAGATCACCAGCGCGTCGGTCATGGTGGCACCACCGACCCGCAGCCCGCGGGTGAATGCCGCCTTGCTGCCGCCGTCGGTGGCGAGGTCGTCGACCAGCAGCACCCGCAACCCGGCCACCGCGCCGCCCTCGACCTGCGCGTCGCGGCCGATGCCGAGCGGGCGCTTGCGGACGTAGCGCAGCGGGAGGTCGAGAGCGTCGGCGATCCAGGCGGCCCAGGGTATTCCGGCCGTCTCGCCTCCAGCGACTGCATCGAACGGCGGCTTGACGCCAAACCGCTGCCGCAAATGCGCCACCGCCAATGCGGTCGCCGCCCGGCGCAGGCGCGGCTCGCCGATCAGCCGCCGGCAATCGACGTAGACGGGGCTGGCCCAGCCGGCCGCCAGCACGAAGGGCGGATCGCGGCGGAGCTGGATGGCGTCCGCCTCCACCAGAAGCTGCGCCATCGCCGCGCCAAGATCGGGCATCAGGCCGCCCCTTCGGCGATGGCCAGCCGCAGCACCTCGGCGCCCACCATGAAGTCGTCCATCGCCATCGCCTCCGCCGGGTTGTGGGAGCCGTGCTCGTTGCGCACGAACACCATGGCGCTGGGCACCCCGGCGTTGGCGAACACGGCGGCGTCGTGGCCGGCGCCGCTCGGCATCGGCTCGTCGGCGTGGCCGAGGCCGCGCACCCCTTCGCGCAGCCGCTCGACCCAGCCCAAGTCCATCACGGCGGGGGCGGTGTCGAGGCGGCGGTCGATCTGGAATTGCACCCCCCGCTCCTCCTCCAGGCGGCGGCATTCCTCCAGGAACAGGGCGTGGAAGGCGTCGATGGTGTCCTGCGCCTGGCTGCGCACTTCGAACGAGAAGCGCAGCCGGCCGGGGATGCGGGCGATGGCGTGCTGCGCCGGGTCGGTGCCGAGCACCCCCGTCGTGACCACCAGGTCGTGGCCCTGGCCGAGCAGCGCCTGCCAATGGCCGTCGAGCCGGGTCAGCAGCTCGGCGGTGGCGAACACGGCGTCGCGGCGCAGCCAGCGCGGCACGGCGCCGGAATGGCCGGGCTCGCCGATGCACTCGATCTGACGATGGCGGATGTTGCCGCGCAGCCCCGTCACCACGGCCACGGGGAGCTTGCGGGCGACCAGCACGGGGCCTTGCTCGATGTGCAGCTCCAGCCAGGCGGCGACCGTGGCCGGGTCCAGCAGGCGTTCGCCCCGCTCGATCCGCGCCACGTCGGCGCCGCATGCCCGCATGCTGTCGCGCAACGAGCGCCCGGTGACCGCGTGCGGCAGGTCCAGGTCCGCCGGGTCAAGCCGGCCGAACAGCGCCGACGACCCGGTGTAAGCGCGGCCGAACGCGGCGCTCTCCTCGCCGCGCAGGCCATACAGCCGGATGGTCCGCCGCGGCACGACGCCCTCCGCGCGCAACCGGACCAGGGCGAGCAGCCCCGCGACCACCCCCGCCGCGCCATCGTAGTTGCCCCCCTGCGGCACGGAGTCGAGATGGGAGCCGCAAGCCAGCACGGGCAGCTCCGGCTCGCGCCCCGGCAGCGTCACCACCAGGTTGGCACCGGCGTCGCGCGCCGTCGCCAACCCGTTGGCCCGTGCCGCCGCCGCCACGATGTCCAGCGCGGCGCTCTCGCCGACGCCGTAGCTGTCGCGAGTGATGCCGACGCCGTCGCCGGTGACGCGGCGCAGCTCGGCGAACAGCTCGTGCGCCAGACTCACGGCGCGGCCCAGGATAGGTCGTCGTCGTCGGCCTCCTCGCGCCGGATCGCACCGACCAGGTCGCAGACGCGTGCCAGGCCGTGGCTCTGGCAGAACCGCGCCAGGCCCTCGATCACGTCCACCATGGCGCCGGGGTGCAGGAACGTCGCCGTGCCGACCTGCACCGCCGTGGCACCGGCCAGCATGTACTCGGCGGCGTCCTCCGCCGTGGCGATGCCGCCGCAGCCGATGATCGGCACGGCTACGGCGCGGGCGCATTGGTAGACCTGCCGCAGCACGATCGGCTTCACCGCCGGGCCAGACAGGCCGCCCATGACGTTGCCGAGCCGCGGCCTGAAGCTGCGCAGGTCGATGGACATGGCGAGGATGGTGTTGGCCACCACCAGCGCGTCGGCTCCGGCGGCCTCGGCGGCCTGCGCCACCTTGGCGATCTCGCCGGTGTTGGGCGTCAGCTTCACCCAGAGCGGCAACGCCGTCGCCGCCCGCAGCACCCGCACGACCGCGGTGGTGGAGTCCGCGCGCATCGCGAACGCGCGTCCGTCCGCCTCGATGTTGGGGCAGGAGATGTTGGCCTCGATGGCGACGACGCCGGGGACGCTGACGGCGGCGGCCAGGCTGGCGAACCCCTCCGCGGTCGGCGCCGAGATCGACACCACCAGCGGCACGCCCCACCCACAGTACAGCGGCAGGGTGTGCTCCAGGAAATACGGCACGCCCTTGGACGGGATGCCGATGGCGTTCAGCATGCCGCCCGCCACCTCCGCCACCCGCGGCAGCGGGTTGCCGGCGCGCAGCTCCCGCGTGATGGTCTTGGTGACCAGCGCGCCGATGCGGGCCAGGTCCACCACGTCGCCCAAGCCCTCGGCGAAGGTGCCGGACGCCGGCATCACGGGGTTGGCCAGCGTCAGGCCGCCGATCCGGGTGGTGAGGTCGGTCACGGCAGCGCTTCCAGCAGGTCGAACACGGGGCCGTCCCAGCAGACCCGGCGGTGCACGATCTCGCCGCCGACGTTGAAGTCGCGCACGCAGCAGAAGCACATGCCCAGGCCGCACGCCATCTGCTGCTCCATGGCGACCTGCCCGGACAGGCCGAACTCGCGCGCCAGCTGCTGCTGCACCCGCAGCAGGCGCGAGGAGCCGCAGGTGAAGAACGCGTCGCAGCGCCCGCCGGCGATCAAACCGCGCAACAGGCGCTCGACGTTGGCCGGGCCGCTGGTGCCCTGGGTGTCGGTGACGGTGAGCACGGCGGCGCCGTGGGCGCGGAACAGGTCGGCGGACACCACCAGGTCGGGCCGCC
>CAXSFF010000579.1:0-3429 GCA_964236035.1 uncultured Acetobacteraceae bacterium | reverse complement strand
AACCGATGCGCGAGGACTGCACGAACCTGACCGAACGGACGATCGAGGCAGGCCATGCGCTCATGTTGGAGAGCCCCGACGCGGTGAACGACGCCATCGCCGGCTGGTTGGAGTCCGTCTGAATGGCCCTGATGGCTGGCGATAGTTCATTTGGACAGACTCACGAGGACCGCTTCCAATACGGAGCGGACTTTCTCAGCACTAACCTGGGCGTCCAGGTCTGTCCGGACGCTGCTTGACGCGGACGGTCGCTCGTCACGCTTCATGGGAGCTGGTCTTCGCATAGCGCGCCACTGTCGCCACCGGTGAAAAACTGAGCCATCCCGCCGGTTGAAAGCTGAGCCACCTGGTTAGGATGGTGCTCTTTGCCGGAGGGACCTGTGGTTCTGGCGGAGGGCGTGATGGAAATGCGCATATTGAAGCGGCAGGGCCTGAGCGTGCGGGAGATTGCCCGGCGCACGGGCCACTCCCGCAACACGGTCGAGCGTCATCTCAAACGGGAGGGCAGTCCGTCCTACACGGCGCGGCCCGCGGTGCCGGGCAAGCTGGACGTCCACAAGGCGTTCATATCGGAGCGCGTGGCCGCGGCGCATCCTGAGCGCCTGCCTGGCACGGTGCTGCTGGGCGAGTTGCGGGCGCGTGGCTACACGGGCGGGATCACTATCTTGCGTGAGCACCTCGCAGCCTTGCGGCCCGTCTTGTCCATCGAGCCGGTCGTGCGTTTCGAGACCAAGCCGGGTCGGCAGCTGCAGGTGGACTGGGCGGTGATCCGCCGGGGCGCCGACCCGCTTTCGGTGTTCGTCGCGGTGCTGGGCCACAGCCGAACGGCCTACGTGCAGTTCGTCACCGACGAGCGGCTCGAGACCTTGATGGCGTGCCATGAGGCGGCGTTCGCGTTCATCGGCGGCACGCCGCACGAGGTGCTGTATGACAACATGCGAACCGTGGTGGTCGGCCGCGACGCGTATGGCCCGGGCAAGCATCGGCTGCAGCCCGGGTTCCGCGACTTCGCCCATCACCACGGCTTTCTGCCGCGGCTCTGCCGCCCTTACCGGGCGCAGACCAAGGGCAAGGTCGAGCGCTTCATCCACTACCTGCGCCACAGTTTCTGGGTTCCGCTGGACAGCCGGTTGCGCCCGCTGGGGCTTAAGGTCGACGTGGCGACGGCCAACGTGGAGGCGCGCAAGTAGCTGCGCGACACGGCCAACATGCGGGTGCACGGCACGACGGGGCGCATCCCGGCGGAGCTGCTCGGCGAGGAGCAGGGCGCCCTGCTGCCGCTGGCCGCCCTGTGGCAAGGCGAGGTGCCGCGCCCGGCTGCCGTCGGGCAAGCAAGCAGGGGGCATCCGGAGAGGGTGACGATCCAGCATCCGTTGAGCGTCTATGAGGGGCTGCTGGCGCCGCAGGTGGTCGGGTGAACCTTCAGCACGAGCGTTTGTCGCATCTTTGCACGGAGCTTCGGCTCAGCGGCGTGGCGGTGGAGTATCCGGCAGCCGCCCAGAAAGCGGCCGAGACCGAGGCGTCGTTCATCGACTTCCTGGAGACGGTGCTGCGCGGCGAACTGGACACCCGCCGTGCCCGGGCCCGCACGATGCTGTCCCGGGTTGCGGGCTTCCCGGCGATCAAGACGCTCGACCAGTTCGATTTCGAGTTTGCGGTGGGCGCGCCGCGACAGCAGATCCAGCAGCTCGCCGGACTGGGCTTCATCGAGCGAGCGGAGAACGTGATCCTGCTGGGTCCGTCGGGCGTGGGAAAGACGCATCTGGCGATCAGCCTGGGCTACCTGGCGACGCAGGCGGGGATCAAGACGCGGTTCGTCACCGCAGCCGACCTGGTGCTGCTGCTGGAGGTGGCGCAGCGACAGGGTCGCTTGAAGGAGGCGCTGCATCGGGCGGTGTCGATGTATCGGCTGCTGATCATCGACGAGATCGGCTACCTGCCGCTGTCGCGCGACCAGGCGAACCTGCTGTTCCAGGTGGTCGCCAAACGCTATGAGCGCGGGTCGATCGTGCTGACGTCGAACCTGACCTTTGGCAGCTGGGACCAGGCGCTGGTGGGTGACGCGGTGCTGACGGCAGCGATGCTTGACCGGCTGATGCACCACGCGACCGTCGTGCAGATCGGCGGCGACAGCTACCGGCTGCGAGACAAGAGGAAAGGCGGCGTCGTGCCGAAAGCCAAGGGCGAACCCGCATGATCAAAACCGGCGTGGCTCAGTTTTCAACCGGCGATCCACATCAACGGTGGCTCAGTTTTGGACCGGCGTTGACAACGTTGACGCTGATCCCGTCCGCAAGTGCAGCGGTGATCGCAGGCAACCCGGCGAGCGTCGCCGGTATCTTGATGAACAGGTTGAACCGGTCCACCAGCCACCACAGGCCACGCGCCTCCGCCGCGGTCCGCTCGGCATCGCCCGAGATGCGTGGGTCCACCTCGATCGACACGCGTCCGTCCCGTCCGCCGCTGCGGTCGTAAACGGTGCGCAGCACGTCGCAGGCGGCACGCACGTCCCAAGCTGTCAGCAGCCGCAGCGTCTCGCCAATGGCGGTGCCGCGCAGAGCAAGCTCACGCAGCTGCGCCTCGTAGCCTGACCCGGCCCCGATCGCCTTGGCGAAGATCGTTGGGTTGGTGGTGATGCCGACGACGCCGCCTTGCGCGACCATCGCGGCAAGGCTGCCGGATTGCAGACGCGGGCGGCTGAGGTCGTCGAGCCAGACCGCCACGCCGGCGACCGCGAGATCCTGAAGAGCCTGGGTCATTGTCAACTTCCCTGGATGTTATACCGACGGCCAATTGCTTTGACTCAAACGTGGGTAGGGGCGGCTTGGCGGGCTATGATTTGGTTTGCCTCCATGATGGTGGAGGCGGGCATGACGGTTGCGGTCACGCGGACGGAGCACACGGCGGCGGACTTGCGGCGGCTGGCGGGCGGGTCTGACGACGCGGCCGTGACCCGGCGGCTGCTGGCGTTGGCACTGGTCTTGGACGGCTGCAAGCGCGCAGAGGCGGCGCGGCTGTCTGGCATGGACCGGCAGGCTTTGAGGGACTGGGTGCACGGCTACAACGCGGACGGCGTGGCGGGCCTGGCCGACCGGCACGGCGGCGGGGCCGCCCGGCGCCTGTCGGCTGAGCAGGAGAAGGAGGTCGCGGGCTGGGTGCGGGCCGGAGCTGGCCCGGGACAAGGTGGTCCGGTGGCGGCGTTCGGACATCCAGGCCCGGATCGCCGAGTTGTTCGGGGTCGCCCTGCACGAGCGCAGCGTGGGCAAGCTGCTGCACCGGCTGGGCTTCTCCCACCTCTCGACACGGCCGCAGCATCCCAAGGCGGACGCGGCGGCGCAGGCGTCTTTCAGAGCGGGTTCAGCGACCTTGTAGCCGCGGCCCTGCCCGAGGCGGTGCGGGCCGCGGGCACGCCGATTGAGGTTTGGTTTC
>CAXSFF010000578.1:0-3429 GCA_964236035.1 uncultured Acetobacteraceae bacterium | reverse complement strand
TGCCTTACGCAAGGCCGAACATCGCGCCATGATCGCCACCGCGATGAAGCACGCCGTTGATGCATTTTTCACGGGATATGCGGTAAGAATGACTGGCTGACGCTATGGGCCGCAGCCCGGCGTCGCGTGCAAGGATTTTCAGATGGCTGATTTGACCGCGGGCGAGCCTTTGGCGCCGCCATCCCTCGAACCGAAGCGCACCCGCCCTGCCCGCAAGCGCCGCTCGCCGTGGCGCTGGGTGGGCCGCTTCGCCGTGGCCGGGCTGGCGATCCTCTGCATCGGCGGCGTCGGCGGCGCGGTCGTCGGCTATGGCTACTATCTTCGCCTGGCGGCCGACCTGCCGACCGTGGACGGCCTGCGCCAGTACCAGCCGCCGGTGATGAGCCGCATCTACGCCGGCGACGAGCGGCTGGTGTCCGAGCTGGCGCGGGAGCGGCGCATCTTCGTGCCGTTCGTCGCCATCCCCGACATGGTCAAGCAGGCCTTCGTCTCCGCCGAGGACCAGAAGTTCTGGACCCACAACGGCGTCGATCCCAGCGCCATCGCCCGCGCCGCGCTGACCGACCTGGAGCAGATGGGGCACCGGCGGCCGATCGGCGCCTCCACCATCACCCAGCAGGTGGCGCGCAACATGCTGCTCGGCACCAACGAGCGCACCCTGTCGCGCAAGGTCAAGGAAGCGCTGCTGGCGATGCGCATCGAGCAGACGCTGCCGAAGGAGCGCATCCTCGAGCTGTATCTGAACGAAATCTATTTCGGCATCCAGTCGTACGGCGTGGCGGCGGCGGCGCAGGCCTATTTCAACAAGCCGCTCAACGACCTGACGCTGGGCGAGGCGGCGTTTCTCGCCTCGCTGCCGAAGGCGCCCAACAACTATAACCCGGTCCGCTTCCCGGAGGCGGCGCGCGCCCGGCGCGACTGGGTGCTGGACCGCATGCTCGACGACCACGCCGTCACGGCGGAGCAGGCGGCGGCGGCCAAGGTCGGCCCCGTCGTAGTCAGCCCGTTCCAGCGGCCGGAGACGGTCGCCGGGGCGGAATGGTTCGGCGAGGAGGTGCGGCGGCAGATGATCGACCGCTTCGGCCTCGAGGCCACCAACCAGGGCGGCCTGGTGGTGCACACCAGCCTCAACCCGGCGTTGCAGGAGGCGGCCGACAAGGCGCTGCGCACGGGGCTGATGGCGTACGACCGCTCGCATGGCGGCTGGCGCGGCCCCGTCGCCCGGCTCGACCCGAGCGGGTTGCAGACGGGGTGGCCGCGCTCGGTGACGGCGATGGTGCGGCCGGCGGGCATGCTGCCGGACTGGCACCTGGGCGCCGTGCTGGCGGTGTCCGGCGATGACGCCAAGGTCGGCTGGATCGACGGGACCGCTGCGCGCACGTCCTCCCTGCTGCTGTCCGACACGGGATGGGCGCGGCCGAACCACAGCGGCAACATCGGCGGCGCGCCGCATCGCATGGCCGACGTGGTGCAGGTCGGGGACGTGGTGATGACGGAGCCGGCGCGCGGGCGCGAGCGGCTGCTGCTGCGGCAGGTGCCGAGCGTGCAGGGCGCGCTGGTGTCGCTCGATCCGATGACGGGGCGGGTGCTGGCGATGTCCGGCGGCTGGAGCTTCGAGGCCAGCCAGTTCAATCGCGCGACGCAGGCCAACCGGCAGCCCGGCAGCTCGTTCAAGCCGATGGTCTACCTGGCCGCCATGCAGCAGGACATCTCGCCGAGCCAAAAGGTGCTCGACGGGCCGTTCTCGCTTGACCAGGGCGCCGCCGGGGTGTGGCGGCCGAGCAACTACGAGAACAGCTTCGCCGGGCCGATAGCGATCCACAAGGCGCTGGAGAAGTCGCTCAACCTGGTCACCGTGCGGCTGGCGCAGAAGGTCGGCATGGAGGCCGTGGCCGCCAACGCCATCGCCTTCCACGTGGTCGACCAGATGAGCCACTTCCTGCCCAACGCGCTGGGCGCCGTCGATACCACGGTGATGCGGCAGGCCGGCGCCTACGCGGCGCTGAGCCAGGGCGGCAAGGAGGTGGTGCCGACGCTGGTGGACTTCGTGCAGGACCGCGACGGCCATGCCATCTGGCGCGCCTCCGGGTTGGAATGCGGCCAGTGCGGCAACCCGGACCAGCCGCCCGTGCTGACCGACGTGCGCAAGCAGATCGCCGATCCGGCCAGCGTGTTCCAGGTGGTCACCATGATGCAGGGCGTGGTCGCCCACGGCACGGGGTACGAGGCCGGCAAGGGCCTCGGCCGCGCCATCGCCGGCAAGACGGGCACCACGCAGGATTTCAACGACGCCTGGTTCGTCGGCTTCACGCCCGACATCGTCACCGCCGTCTGGATCGGCTTCGACAACCCGGCCTCGCTCGGCGACAAGGAGACGGGGGGCGCGATCGCGGCGCCGATCTGGCGTGACTACATGGTCACGGCGCTGAAGGACCGCCCTAACCTCGGCTTCCCCGTGCCCGAAGGCGTCACCTTGGCGACCTGGTCGGGCAACACGGACGCCTTCAAGCCGGGCCAGGTGCCGGGGCAGAGCGGACCGACGATCGGTGGCGGCGGCGGTGGCGGCGGCGGTGGTGGCGGGGGTGGCGTCGCCGTCAGCAGCGGCGGCACCGGCACGGGTGTCGACAGCGGCGTGGGCGGGTTGTACTAGGCGGCATGTCCACCGAATCCGACCAGATCGTCGAGCAGTTCAGGCAGTCCGTCACCCTGCTGCGGAGGCATCTTTGACTGGGATGCCGCAATCGAGCGCCTCGCCGAGCTGAACAACCGAGCCGAGGACCCCGACCTCTGGACCGACGCCGCGGCGGCGCAGGCGCTGATGCGCGAGCGCACGTTGCTGGCCAACCGGATCGAGGGCGTACAGGCGCTGGAGCGCGAGGTGGCGGACACCGCCGAGCTGATCGGCATGGCGGAGGCCGACGGCGACGCGGGCATGGCCGCCGACGGCCTGGTGGCGCTGCGGGCCGCCGCCGCCGAGGCCAAGCGGCGCGAGATCGAGAGCCTGCTGTCCGGCGAGGCGGACGCCAACGACGCCTTCCTGGAGGTGAACGCCGGCGCCGGCGGCACGGAGGCACAGGACTGGGCCGAGATGCTGGCGCGCATGTACACCCGCTGGGCCGAGCAGCACGGCTACCGCATGCAGCTGATGGAGCAGAGCGAGGGCGAGCAGGCGGGGATCAAGTCAGCCACCTTCCAGGTCAGCGGGCCGAACGCCTACGGCTGGCTGAAGACCGAGGGCGGCGTACACCGGCTGGTGCGGATCAGCCCGTTCGACTCCGCGGCCCGGCGGCAGACCAGCTTCGCCAGCGTGTGGGTCTACCCCGTGGTGGACGACACCATCGAGATCGAGATCGACCCGTCCGACCTCAAGGTCGACACCTTCCTCGCGTCCGGCGGCGGCGGGCAGCACGGGAACAAGACGGGGCCCGC
>CAXSFF010000577.1:0-3430 GCA_964236035.1 uncultured Acetobacteraceae bacterium | reverse complement strand
GGCCGTCCTGATCCGCGCCCGGCTCGGGGTCGATCTCGTCGACCAGATGGTGGGCTTCCGCAGCGCCGGGCAGCTAAACGAGTTCGTGGCGGCCGCATCCGCCTTCAACGACGAGCACCTGAGCATGGCCGGCACGCCCGGCGCGGCCTATGCGGCGGCATACGGCGCGCTCCGGTCGCGGCCCCGCCGGGAGGCGGCCGAGGCGGTTGCGAGGATTACCGCAACCCGCCCGGACGCGCCGGACTCGCTCATCCTGACCGGTGAGCTTTCGGCGCTCGAGGGGCAGCACGAGGCGGCGCTCGCAAGCTTCGTCGGCGCCAGCCAGGCCGGGCTGCCGATACTCAGCTACGGGATGAGTGTCCTGATCGACCGCCTCCGCTTCTACGACCAGGCCGCGGCAGGCCGTTCCAGGCCGCCGGGCGTGCCGTCCGCAGCCGCGGGGCCGGCAGCCTGGGCGCAGCGTTACGGACTGTTCACCGACTTCTCGGAGCCGCTGCTGACGTTCACCGGCCTCGACCCGCTGAGGCCGGACGACGAGCCGCTGGCTGCCGGCCTGGACGGGCTGGACGCGGCAGTCATCAGGCTCCGTCAACCCGTGGCGGAACGGCCAACTAGATGATCCGGACCGGCTGATCCAGACTGGCTGATCCGGGCCGGAGCCAGGAACTCAGCTTCCCGCCACCATGTCCTCAACCCGCCGCCGCACGGCGGGATCGCCCAGGATCGCATAGTTGCGGACATCGTCCCGTGCGATCCAAAGGCGGGCCAGCCGGCGGGCCACTGCGGGGTCCTCGCTGGGGTCGCGCAACGCATCGGCCAGCGGGACGGCGAGGGCGGCCCACTGCATGTTGAACGCGTCGGTCGCGCTGCCCACCCGCTTGCCGAGCAGCAGGCGGTGGACCACGTCGCGTATGCCGGTGTTCTGCGTGCTGTTGTTGACGGTACGGAACGAGAACGCCCAGGCCCGGTCGATATGGGCGATGACGGCCAGCGCGCTGCCGTTCGGATGGGCGAGCAGGGCCTGTGGCAGGCGCGCGATCCCCGGTTCCGGCGCCACCTGCTTGGCTGTTCCATCCGGGCCGTCGCGGAAGCTGTCCAGCTTGCTCCAGCCGCCGCTGTAGCAGGCGAACATGAAGTGGATCATGCCCTGCAGCCTTGCATCGGCGGGCACGTCCGCGCCCGCGAACCAGCAGGTGTCGTCGATGGAGCCATAGCCTTGCCAATCCTGGCAGACGAGCGCGCCCTGGCAGGCGGCCAGCCGGGCGTCGTCCTCGTGGAACACCATGCCATGGGTGCCGGAGAACAGCAGGGCGGGCACGCCGCCCTCCCGGTTGCCCCGCAGGATCTCGGCCAGGCAGGCCTTGGTCGCGGAGGCGCCCAACACCGCGTCCATCGCGAAGTACAGCCCGTCCGCGACCGGCTTCTGCCCGCCCAGGCCCTCGGCGAACGGCCGGGCGACGGCGGCGGTGAACATCTGCGTCGCGGCGTCGAAGGGGTGCGCGGTCGCGAACACCGTGGCCTGCTTGCGCCGCTGCGGCGGCTTCTTGGCCGTCTCGTAGGCCACCACGCTGGCGGAATAGCGGGCCAACTCCTCGACCCCATCGAAGTGCAGCCGACCGACCGCCCAGTACAGGTCGAGCATGTATTGGAATTCCATCGGCACCTGCGACGGCGAGGCGACCAGCAGCAGGTAGTACGGCACGCCATTCGCGGGATTGACGGGCTGCAAGCCCGGCCCGCCTCCGTTCGTGCCCTGCCGTGCCAGCCAATCGAGCACGTCCTCGCCGGGCCGCACGCCCCGCCCGTCCTCGAAGATGGCATAGAGTGCCCCGGCCTGCTCCTGGCGCCGCTTGAGCAGGGGCGCCAGCGCCTCCTTGAGCGGCGCCGCATCCACGCCGGAGGCGAACACCACGCCCCAGCCGGCCTCCGACAGCTTCTCCGGATCGATGCCCTCAGTTACGCCGAACATTTCCAGCCCTGCGGTCAGGCGTGCCGGCCTGGCCTTGTCGCGCACGGCGGGCGTCGCCTGGTCCTGAGCCGCAACCCGTTCCGGCAGTGATGCCAGGGCGTCAAGGCTTGGCAGCGGCCGCCCGGTGTCGGCGCTGATCCCATTCGGCAGGAGGTTATCCGTGGCAGCGGCAGTGCTGGAGTCAGTCGGTGGCATGTTCCCTTTTCCGTAGCTGGCAGGTTCCGCAGGCTGGCGGTCGTCCGTCCCGCCCGATGCGGCCGGCTGCATGCCGGGCGTTCATCCCGTCTGCGCGAGCAGGCTTGCCTGCGGCAGGGTCACCATGCCGTTCTGCCGCAGCAGGACAGGATTGGGACCGGCCATGGCGTCGAACGCCAGGTCGGGGCTCGCCTGTGCCCCGATGATGCGCCAGCGCCCGTCGAAGGCGATCTGGAACGTCTTGAAGCCGAACGTCACTGGCTGCTCGCCGGCGAACGTCAGGTCGCTGCCGGAGCCTGCCTTGACGCCGACCTTCACGTCCGCGCCGACGACCTGCTGGATGGCCGGGATGTCGGCTGCGAACGAGCCCTCGTTCTGGGTCTTGGCGGAGACGGAGATCGCCTTGGCTTCCAGCACTTCTGTGAGCACGAAGGCCTCGGTGTCCTCCTCGTGGAAATAGTGGTCGAAAACGGGGTTGCTACCCGTCAGGTCGCCGTTGCCGAGGTAGTCGCCGACCAGGAACGGATCGACGCCGCGCGTGGTCACATCCCCGAACGTGAACTGCAGCGTGGACGCCTGCGAGTAGGCGAAGTCGAGCTGCGGGAGTTTCGCCCCGATCGCGGCGAGGACGCCGTTCAGCAGCTTGAGCCCGACCGACAGGCTCATCTCATTGGTCTGCTGCCCGCTGATCTTGGCGGCCAACTGCGCCGGCCCAGGCTGCGGGACCGGCTTGGCCGACTTCCATATCTGGTCGAGGCGGCCGAGGCGCTCCATGCTGCGCCCGTCGCGGCCGAGCACGTCGAGCGGGTCGATCCCGCGCCGGGGCAGCCGCACGACGTTGTAGCCGACGCCGTTCAGGTAGCTCAACGACTTGTCCGTGCACAACCCCATGACGCTCTCCTCTCCCCTGCATGCAACTGTCGCCGCAGGCCGCGACACTTGCAATAGCCAAATGTTGCATCTTATGTTTGAAAAGAGGGTGCGACCGGGCTTCGCCCCAAGACGGTTCCAACGGGCGTAGGCGGCCCAACCGGAGGGTGGATCATGGCCAATGACGGCGCCTTGAGCAGCTTGGCCGCGGACGCCTTCGGCGACCCTGGGGTCCAGGCCGCGCTGGCTGATCGTGAGGCGCAACAGGTCGCGCAGGAGCTTGGTGACGAGGGCGCCATCGACTTCGGGGTGCCGGGGGCGGCCGGGCATGTCTCGCCGCGTGCCTACGCGCTGATCGTGCAGCATGAGACGGGTGGCCGGGCGTATTACGAGCAG
>CAXSFF010000576.1:0-3433 GCA_964236035.1 uncultured Acetobacteraceae bacterium | reverse complement strand
CCCGCGCCGCGTTGCAGGTGACGCCCCGGGCCGCCGCGATGCCCTGGATCACGCGCTGCATGCCACTGCCCTGGCTGCCCTTGACCAGGACCGCATCGCCACCGGCGAGGGCGGCGACGACGATCGGCGCAAGCGCCGCCGCATCGGGCGCGTGCGTGGCGCGCAAGGCAGCGGGCACCCGATCGAACAGCCCGCGCATCAAGGGACCGCAGGTGAACAGCAGATCAGCCGAGCGCGTCACCGCCTCGGCCAGGGCGGCATGTTCGGCGGGGCCTTCCTCGCCCAGTTCCAGCATGTCGCCAAGCACCGCGATGCGCCGCGTGGCCGGTTGCAGCCGCAGCACGTCCAGCGCGGCGCGCATCGAGGCGCCGTTGCCGTTGTAGCTTTCATCGAGCAGCAGCGCCGAACCGCCGTCCACCGCCACCTTGCGCGTCAGGCCGCGTCCGGCCAGCGGCTGGAACGCCTCCAGCGCGTCAATCGCCAGCATGGGGTCCAGTCCCAGGGCGGCGACGGCGGCCAGGGTGGCAACCGCGTTCATCGCCATGTGCCTGCCGGGCGCGTTCAGGCGCAGCGAAACCGTCCGACCCACGATGCTGACATGCAGGGCCGACCCGCCGGCATCGGCGTCAGCGCGCAGCAGCCGGACATCCGCGCCGGCCGCCGCGCCAAACGTCAGCACGCTGACGGCTCGGGCGGCGTCGCGCAACCGGGGAAGCTGCTCCGCGTCGGCGGGCAGGACAGCGATGCCGCCGGGTCGCAGGCCACGCATGATGCTGGCTTTCTCGTCTGCGATCGCTTCGATGCTGCCCAGGTGGCCGACATGCGCCCTGGCGATCGTGGTGATGACCGCCACGTCAGGCGACACCAGGCGGGCAAGGGGCAGTATCTCGCCCGCGTGATTCATGCCGATCTCGGCAACACAAAATCGAGCGTCGCGCGGAAGACGCGCCAGGGTCAGCGGCACGCCCCAGTGATTGTTGTAGGAGGCGACAGCGGCATGGGTGAGGCCAAAGCTCGACAACGCGCCACGCAGCATCTCCTTGGTGGTGGTCTTGCCGACGCTGCCGGTGATGGCGACGACGCGGCCCTCGGTAAAGCGGGCGCGGGCGAAACCACCCAAGCGCGCAAGCCCGGCCAGCGTGTCATCCACCCGCAGCACAGGGCCGGATGAGGCGACATCCTCATGAACCATCGCGCCCGAAGCGCCCTTGCCGAGAGCCTCCGGCACGAAAGCATGGCCGTCGCGCCCCTCGCCCACCAGAGCGACGAACAGATCGCCACGCGCCAGGGTGCGGGTATCGATGGAGACGCCGGTCGCGGCGAACGAGGCCGACAAGGCGCCGCCGGTTGCCTCGGCCATGTCGTGCGCGGTCCACAGCGTCATGCGGCTGCCTCCGCCTGGCCGGTCAGGTGGCGGATGACGGCCACGTCGTCGAACGGATGCACCGTATTGGCGACAACCTGCCCCTGCTCATGCCCCTTGCCAGCGACCACCAGGACATCCCCCGGCGCAAGCGCATTCAGCGCCGCCTCGATGGCTTTCGCCCGATCACCCATTTCGCGCGCCCCGGGGCAGGCTGCCAGGATCGCGGCGCGGATGGACGCCGGGTCCTCCGAGCGCGGATTGTCGTCCGTGACGATCACCCGGTCCGCGAGGCGACAGGCCGCTTCGCCCATCAACGGCCGTTTGCCCCGGTCCCGGTCGCCGCCCGCGCCGAAGACGACGTGCAGGCGGCCGGCCGTATGCGGGCGCAGCGCGCGCAGCAGGCGTTCCAGCGCATCCGGCGTATGCGCGTAGTCAACATAGGCGGCTGCGTCGTTGGGCAGGCGGGCGGCAAGCTGCATCCGGCCGCGCACGCCGCGCAGGCTTGGCAGCCGATCCAACGCGTCGGTCATGCCCAGCGCGGCGGTCAAAGCGGCGGCGAGCAGGGCGTTGTCGGCCTGGAAGCGACCGGGCAGGTTCAGCGTCAGCTCCTGCCGCCCCTCGGGCGTGACGATCGTCAGGTCTTGCCCATCCGGGCGTGGGCGAGCAGCCAGCAACCGGTAGAAATCGCCAGCCTCGCCAACCGTGCGCAAATCCAGCGAGCGGCGCGACGCGATCTCCCGCAGCTCTTGCAGCGTCTCTGCGTCCATGTCGGCGTGCGCGATGGCGGGGGCGTGCGGCGGCAGCAGCGTGTCGAACAGTCGCAGCTTGGCCTGGCGATAGGCCGCCATCGAGCCGTGATAATCCAGATGGTCGCGCGTCAGGTTGGTGAACGCGGCGGCGGCCAGTCGCACGCCGTCCAGCCGACATTGTTCCAGGCCGTGCGAGGACGCCTCGATCGCGGCATGGGTGACGCCGCTACGGGCCAGATCGGCCAGGGTTGCGGCCAGGGTCACCGGATCGGGCGTAGTCAGCCCAGGACCAGGCGCAAAACCGGGCGCGATGACGCCGAGCGTGCCAAGGCTCGCCGCGCTCTGCCCACTACAGGCCCAAAGCTGGCGGGCAAAATCAGCCGTGCTGGTCTTGCCGTTGGTGCCCGTGACTGCGGCAACGATCGCCGGCTGAGGCCCAGCCAGCACGGCGGCGATTTCCGCCAGTCGGCGTCGCGGTTCCGCATCGGTCAGGATCGGCCGCAACGGCACGCCCGCCGGCCAGTCCGTGCCAGGAGGCGCCAGGACCGCGACCGCGCCGCGCCGGACCGCCTCGGCAATGAAGCCCCGGCCATCAAGCCGCCCGCCCGGCTGGACGCCAGGCAGCGCGGCGAACAGGTCGCCAGGGACGACGCGGCGGCTGTCCGCGGTGATCCCCGCGATGTCGAGTTCCGCCACCGCCCGCCACAGGGTCGTTCCCGCTTCAGGCAGGGTCAGGTTGCGCATGATGTCACCGAGCAGCAACGGCGTCGGCCATGACGGGGCCTGCCCCAATGGAAACAGCCATGTCGGCGACCGTCGTGGCCGGCGGCAGGCTGGTCTCGCGGCGACCGTCCGGCGCGGGCCGCGTGATGGCGGGCGGCAGGACGGTGGCTGGCACGGTCAGGGCTGGCCGGCTTTGCGGCGACGGCGACCGGCCGGCCACATCGGCCACGGCCGCGCTCTGCGCCACCGGCCCACGCGCCGGAGCGCCCGAGGGCCGGCTAGGCTGCAACGGGATCGCCAGGGCCTGGTTGATCGCCGGCATGTCCACAAGGTCCGGCAGCAGGCCCAGCATCGGGCCAATGCGCCCGATCACCTTGCCGGTGGCCGGCGCGACAACCCAGCCCGCCGTCGAGTAGCCGTAGGTGTTCTTGTTGCCGTGCGGCTCGTCCAGCATCATGTAGACGGCGTAGCGCGGCGCGTTCATCGGGAAGACGCTCATGAACGCCGCCACGTTGGCGTGCTTCTTGTAGCCGCCATGCGCCGCGACCTTTTCCGCCGTGCCGGTCTTGCCGCCAGGGTAGTAGCCCGGCACCTC
>CAXSFF010000575.1:0-3435 GCA_964236035.1 uncultured Acetobacteraceae bacterium | reverse complement strand
TGGTGAACTGCTCGGCGATCGGTTCTTCGAGAATGAAGCGCTTGGCATTGAGGCAGATCTGGCCGGAGTTGGTGTAGCGGGCCTTGATCCCGGCCACCACGGCCTTGTCGATGTCCGCATCGGCCAGCACGATGAACGGGTCGGCGCCCCCCAGTTCGAGAAGCGATCGCTTGAGCAGCTTACCCGCCAGGGCCGCGACGGAGGAGCCGGCCTTCGTGCCGCCGGTCAGGGTCACTGCGGCTATCCGCCGATCTTCCAGGACCTTCTTCACGCCGTCGTTGTCCGTGTTGAGGATGGTGAGGAGGCCCCTCGGCAGGCCGGCGGCGTGCCAGACGTCCTGCAGCAGGTAGGCGCAGCGCATCGTGTTCGGGGCCGGCTTCAAGACGAACCCGTTGCCTGACAACATGATCGGCACACAGGCGCGGATGGCCTGCCACAATGGGAAGTTCCAGGGCATGATGCCGAGAATGGTGCCGATCGGCAGGTAGGAGACGTAGACCCGGTCACCGCCCTCGACCTCGACAGGCTCGTTGGCCAGCAGAGCGGGTCCTTGTTCGGCGAACCACTGTGCAGTGGACGCGCATTTATCGACCTCGGCTACGGCCTCCGGCAAAATCTTTCCCATTTCGGCCGTGATAACGGGCGCAATGAACTCCGTCCGGGCGTGAAGGAGCTTTGCAAAGTCGGAGTAGATCTTAACGCGGGCCGGCATCGAAGTTGTCCGCCAGGCTTGGAAGGCGACAGCCGCCTCGCTTAGGAGCTGTTGGACTTCGACGTCCGACTGGAAAGGAAACCGCTCAATGACCTCTCCGGTGGCCGGATTGCGGGAAATCGCGGCAGGTGACGCAGTGACGTTAGTATCGGGCATTGGGCATCGTCCTAACTGAATTGCCTGTTTCAAACCAGATTGCGAAAGGTAGATCAGTCGACGTCTCAGGGATGAGTGAAAGGCCGTCTGTCATGGCGGCATTTTGATCATCTGGAGAACGCTGGCTTTTTGCACTGCGAAGCCGACGAGACGGAAATGATCCAGGATAGTCGATGTGACGACCGTCGCGTCGATAGATGTCTATGCATACTAAGAGTCACTTTCGTTAGCCGGGCTAGAACTCGTTTGCGATACAAGCCACTTTAGTTTGGAGATTATACTCTAACATTTCATGAGATTCAAAAATAAAATGGATTAAGTTTTTATAGTAAAAGCTATCAAGCAACTGTGATGCGTCGTACGCTGAAGATCAACATTCGTGTTACTTACAGTTTTGAACATTAAGTAAACTGGAAACAAGAGATTTGTGCGATGGCACAGGGGCACGCCATGGAACGGGCCTTGACTTTGCCCATTCGGGGGTGAGTTGGGTTGGGCATGACCGCGATCAAGGCACGTAGCTGTAGCGGCTTGCATTCATCCGTGACCGGGCGCGCACTTACCGGCCTAGACCGGCTCCACGATCCCTAAGATTATCGGGTGCGCCCGGCTCACGCTGCGTGGCTCCAGGCGCAGACTCTATAGGCAATCATCGGCCCCGGCTCACGCCTGCTGGGAATACTTGCCCTTTGCTCCGGCAGAGCAGGATGCGTTCCTTCTCCGGGAGCGACCGGACCTTCGTGAGGCCCACCCGGTCCAGCACGCGCCGGGACGCCGTGTTGTCCCACTCCACAAGCTAGCCATCGCCCTGCGTCAAGACCGCCCACGGCGCAAAGTCCGCCTGGCGCCGCTGCCACACGAACGCGGCCAATCTCCGGCGGCACTCGCGCGCGGAGGCATGGCAGTGGTTGAAGCGCATGGCCACGGGGTCACCGAGGACGGCAAAGAACGAAACTACGTCACTGGGACGTGATGGGCGCAGCAGCAGGCGTGCCGTGGTCAACACGGGGGCGGTCACGCTGGCAGGAAACCCGTGCAGGCGTTTAGTTTGGACACGTAGAAACCCTACACGGGTTCCTTGCACGGCAGAACGGGAGCTACAGAGCCTTCGGCCATCGCTGGCCGAGGGCATAGCGTCGGTTGTCATGCAGACAACGTTTAGCTCGATTTTGGCCGATTTGGGTGTTCGGATGAGGCTGGGTGGCGGAGCGGGCGGCGCGTTAAGCTGGCGTGTCCCCGCTAAGAGACGTCGCCATGCCCCCCTGCCGTCCCGCTTCGCCGCGGTCATCCTAGCCTTTGCGCCCTTGTTCCTTCAACGCAGTTGGCGGCACGCCGAGGCGCTGCTGACCGGCGCCATCCTGGCCCCGGGCGGGCGCACCGTGGCCAGCGTCCTGCGGATCACCGGTCTCGCGCAGGGCGGCGGTTCGTGATGACCATCGCGTGCTCAACCGCGCGGCCTGGTGCCCGCGGGCTGCGGCGCGCCTGTTGCTCGCTGCCTTCGTGCCGTCTGGGCCGGTCGTGCCGGGAAGCGACGACACCATTGAGCGCCGGCGCGGCAGGCGCATCGCAGCCAAGGGGATCTACAGGGACCCTGTGCCCTCGTCGCGCGGGCACTTCGTCAAGGCGAGCGGCCTGCGCTGGCTCAGCCTCATGCTGCTGGCCGCGGTTCCTTGGGCGCAGCGCATCTGGGCACTGCCGTTCCTGACAGTGCTGGCCCTTCGGAGCGCCACTGCCAGCAGCGCGAGCGGCGGCACAAAAAGCTGACGGATCGGGCACGCCAGCTCGTGCTGCAGGCCCGCCGCTGGCTGCCCGGCCCCACCCTGGTGGCGGTCGGCGACAGCAGCTTCGCGGCCCTGGAGCTGCTGGACGCGCTCAGCCGCCGCCACGGGCGCCGGGGACAGTCGGGCGCCTCCGGACCAAAAGGGCGCGCCTGCCGACCTTGGCTGCCGTGCTGACGGACACGGCCACGACGTGGCAGCGCGTCACAGTGCCATACCGCAAGGTGCGCGACCACCTCGGGGTCAAGACGCAGCGCCAGCGGTCAGACCTCGCCATCGCACGCACCACGCCCTGCCTGCCCGGCCTGCTTTCCCTCGTCACCCTGCTGGCAGCCCAACTCACGCCTCGGACTCGCCGGGCCGCAGCGACCAGTGCCTGGTAACGCAAGCAACGCCCAACCTTCTCCGACACGCTCGCCGCCGTGCGCCGGGAAATCTGGCGCGAACAGGGTTTCGTCACGTCGCGCAAAGCGTCAGACACGCGAAAACTTCGGCCAGCGCTCCGGGACAGCATAGCCTACACGCCCTGCCATGCCGCATAATGACCAAAATCAAGGTAAGTAAATCGGTGTCCAGAGGCCCATGCTTGGAAGAGGGGTCTTTTGGCGGGTCTGGGCGTAGCTGCCGAAGGTTCCGACAGCCCGCTTGGGCTGTTGGAATGGGCAGCGGAGGGGGAGCCTAGCCTTGCCTGCTTCCTCCGATCGCTGCTACCGCCGGCCATGCCCGATCTCACTCTGGAGTCGCAGCACCGCGGCCGTGTCGCCGGCCTCGACGAGGTGGGCCGCGGCC
>CAXSFF010000574.1:0-3437 GCA_964236035.1 uncultured Acetobacteraceae bacterium | reverse complement strand
GGCATCGTAGCTGGCGGCGGAAGCGACCCGGTCGGCCCGGGACGGCTGGGCGACATCGGCGTGCCCCACAGCACGACCTCTGGTGCGGGCGGCCGGCAGCTCGAAGAGGAGTGCGAGCGTACCGCGTTGTGATACGTCCGCCATTGCTCGATTAGGACTTTGACTTCAAGCAGCAGGCCCTTACGCTCCCAGATCCGCTTCACCCGCTTGTGGTTGAACCCACCAGCCCTCCGCCCGCAGCAAGGCCGTAACCCGACGGTAGCCGTAGCGCCTATACTGCTTGGCCCAGTCGATGATCACCCCAGTCAGCGCCGCCTCCTGACGATGAAGCCGTCGCAGGGACATCGTCCGCCGCCCCCGGCACCTTGCGCTGCGTCGAACGGTGCTGATCCAGCACCCGGCAGGCAAACCGCTCGAAGACGTCCAGCTTGGCCGTGACGTGCTCAACGCACGCATGACGATAAGGGGCGCTCAGAAGTTTCCCGGCGTGGCCTCCTTCAGCACGAACTTCTCCAGCGTCAGCTCAGCCACAGCTGGCCGAAGACGGCCGTTTTCCTGCTTCAGAACCTTCAAGCGCCTTACCTGGTCCAACTTCAGCCCGCCATACCCGGCTCGCCACCGGTAGTACATCGCCTCCGTCACCCCGATCGCCCGAATGCCCTCAGCTGCCGGCTTGCCCTGTCCCGCCAGCACCTCGACCTGCCGCAGCTTGGCGACGATCCCCTCCGGCTTGTGATGCTTGCGCGCTATCCCAGTTCCTTCCGTATTGCCACCGAAGCCTTAACTTCTGGCGGAACACTTTATTGGGGTCAGGTCACCGGCACGATGAGTTCGGCGCCGACTACCGGAGGCTCAGGCGCCCGAGAACGAGGGGACCGTATGGCCGACGCCTGGAGGGGGGCGGGCTTGGCTGGGCGAGGTGGGGCCGGCAGCGAGGCGACAACAGTGCGCGGCTTCCTCGGCGCGCGCGCTCCTGCGTGACTTGGGGACTGCAGCTGCTCTGACTGGATCCTTTGCAGCTGCGCATACAGCCACCCCTCCATCACGTCGTCGCCGACGAACCACGGAAGTGCTGCACGGCCGGTGTGCAGCCCTGCTTCCAGCAGCATGGACCAGGCCCGGGTGAACTGCCCCTGCTGGGCGAGAGAAAGGGCAGTGAGTAGGATCGCCGGCTTGCCTGGGCCATACCGTTTGACGTAGCGCTTGAGCAGGGTAAATGCGCGCTCAGGCAGTGCCTCTGCCAGGGCGGCCAGCGCCGCAAGCAGCAACAGCTCTGGATTGGCCGGCCAGGCGCGCAGGGCCTCCTCAGCGATGTCGCGCGCCTGGGGGGACTGCGCCGCCAAGGCATGGCGCAGGTGGTCGATCCAGAGCTCCTGTCTCCGCTCCCCGGTCGCCACGTCGTTCAGCAACGGATCGAAACCAGGCGGGCTATCCTGCCTGGCGGCAGTACGTGGTGGCGGGCTTCGGTTGCTCATGGCATCGCCTCTGCACTGGTTTCGTCGCCCGGGTTCATTCCGCATGGATCATCCCGCACCGGACTGTTGCTGCCAACAAGCAGCAGCTTGGTGGCTCTCACCGCATGCACATCCCGTTGTTCCGGCCCGTCGCCTCAGCACCCGCCGCACAACGGTCGTTCACATCGAGACGGCGCATCGGTAGTCACCTGAAAATATTATCACGGCATTGTCGCTGTAGGCTGGTCCTCGACTTGAGCACATGCGCCGGAGCTGCGGGGGCCCCGGGAAGAAGGTGCGCATGCAAACATGCAAACGCGCGCATATCAACACATGTGCACCGGCGTGGCTGAGCACCGGCGTGCCTGAGCGCCGGCATTTCCTCTTGCATGAGCACATGTGCTCATGCAAGCCTGCGCGCAGCGTCAAATGCGGCCCGGCGCGCAGGAGGTGATGATGTTTACGCTTGCCCTATGCTGTTCGAAGGGCGGTGCCGGAAAGACCACGATGGCAATCCACCTTGCCATCGAGGGGCATCGTCGCGGCCTGAAGACTCTGCTGGTCGACATCGACACGCAGGCGTCGGCCGCAAAGATCATGGATCGACGGGGCGATGATCCGCCAGACGTGGCAACCGAGGCCGCAGGGCGGCTCGAGAAGGCTCTCCAGGCGGCGAGAGCGGATGGTTACGATCTAGTGGTAGTGGACACGGCCCCGCAAGCCGACCGTGCGGCGTCGCAGGCCGCGAGAGTCGCCGATATGGTCGTTGCGCCGGTTCAGCCGAGCATTGTCGATTTGGACGCAGTCGATGCCACGGTCGACATCTGCAAACTGGCGAACGTGGCTGTCTTGTTCGTTCTGAACCGCGTTCCCTCCCAAGGGCAGGAGGTCAGCGGCACGGAAGAGGCTATCCAAAAGCGCGGGATGAAGGTGTCGAAGGTTCGCTGGGGCGAGCGCAAAGCGTTCAAATACCCCTTCATGAAGGGGCTTACCGCCCAGGAAGTCGAGCCGGAGAGCAAGGCAGCCAGGGAGGTAGCAGCCCTTTTCGACGAGTTGAAGATACCCGGCATAACGCATGTGCGCCGGCGCACAGGAGCGTCGGTGGCAATGCGCGCCGGAGCAAAGGTGTAACATGGCTCGGAAGGCTCTGTTCAATATTGAGGAGGCCGACACCGGACGTCCGGCATTCCGACCGCCAGCTCCCGCGAATCCCCCACCTGCTGCGGCAGCGGCCAGCATTCCCGCCACGCGCGCGCCACGACGCCAGGAGTATCGGGAGGGGAAGAGGGCGGTCATGTTTTTCCTGCCCGAGGAAGCGTTCGCCGAGATGCATGTTCTTCTTGCCCGGCAGGGCCGGAAGAAGGTTCAGCAGCTCATGGAAGAGCTGGTGGATGACTGGTTCCGGCGCGAAAACGCGCCTCGGTTACTTAAGTGACGGCACACCGTCTTAGGGGAGTGGAGGGAAGGGCAGGGGGCTTGTCCAGCCCCCATCAGCTGGTCCGGACAAAATGTTAGTGCAGCATGGTAGCTGGCGGCGGAGGTGACCCGGTCGGCCCGGGACGGCCTTACGGGGTCGGGGTTCCCGACAGCAAGACCTCCGGCGCGGGCGGCCGGTAGCCCAAGGAGAAGTGCGGGCGTAGGGTGTTGAAGAACACGGCTTGAAAACGCCCACGGGACCATGTTTCGGGAGCTGCTGTACCCCTGACATCCGTGGTTCGGGCTCCAGGTTGCCGTCCATGAGGCAGTCGCAAGGGCGGATGGCGTCGCGTTCCGCTGCACGCTGACGGGGTCCGACGCGGATCGCTGGCTAGAGGTTCCGGCCTGGATGTTTGAACAAATGGTCGGCCCCGACCAGGCCCGGCTGACTGCCACGCCCTGCGTGGACCTGACCGCGCTAGTGGCGGTGGCCGCGTTGCTTCGGCCGGCAGCACCGAGTGCGGGGCGCTCGGGCGCCAGCGTGGTGCAGGGATCAGGGGTAGGGGC
>CAXSFF010000573.1:0-3441 GCA_964236035.1 uncultured Acetobacteraceae bacterium | reverse complement strand
GGCCGCGCGCAGCGACGCCAGGCCCGGCATGCAGATCGGGCCGGGGGGCAGCCCGGCGATGCGGTAGGTGTTGTACGGCGTCGCCTGGTCCAGCTCGGCGCGGGTGATGCCGTGGTCCAGCAGGCCGGCGCCGCCGCTGGCGCCATACACCACCGTCGGGTCGGATTGCAGCTTCATGCCCAGCCGCAGCCGGTTGAGGAACACGCCGGCGATCAGCGGCCGCTCGTCGGGGCGGGCGGTCTCGCGCTCGACGATGCTGGCCAGCACCAGCGCCTCGCGCGCGCTGAGCAGCGGCAGCCCGGGCGTGCGGGCGGCCCAGGCCTGCTCCAGCGCGCGGTCCATCGCCGTGTGGCCGCGGTCGAGCAGCTGCTCCCGCGGCGTGCCCCGCTCGTAGCTGTAGGTCTCCGGCAGGATGCTGCCCTCCGCCGGCGTCGCGATCTCGCCGGCGGCGGCGTCGGCGCGGTTGACCAGCGCCGTGACCTCGATCGCGGTCAGGCCCTCGGGGATCGTCAGGCGATGCTGCACCGGGCGGGCGGTGCGCAGGATGGCCAGCACCTGGCGCAGGCTGGCATGGGCGGGGAACTCCAGCTCGCCGGCGCGCAGCGAGCCGTCGCGGCGGGTGGCGAGGGCGGCGATGCGGAACAGCAGCGGACGGGCGACGACGCCCTGCTGGACCAGGCTGACGCCGACCTCGCCCAAGTTGCCGCGCGGCACGACCAGCGCCGCGGCGGCGGGCAGCGGGCCAGGGAGATCATAGTCGCGGTGCAGCCAGGCGGCGGTGCCGACCAGCACCAATAGCAAGACCAGCAAACCCAGCAGCACGAGCCGCCGCATGGGTCAGGCGGCGCGGCGGAACAGGATGCTGGCGTTGGTGCCGCCGAAGCCGAAGCTGTTGGACAGCGCGACGTCGATCCGGCGCTCCTGCGCGGTCTTGGCGACCCGGTCGATGACGCTGGCGCGGCTGGGATGCTCAAGGTTCAGCGTCGGCGGCGCCACGCCGTCGCGGATCGCCAGGATGGAGAAGATCGCCTCGATCGCCCCGGCCGCGCCCAGCAGGTGCCCGGTGGCCGACTTGGTCGACGACATCGCCACCCCGCGCGCGTCGTCGCCGAACATCTTCTCGACCGCCTCCAGCTCCAGGTCGTCGCCCAGCGGGGTAGAGGTGCCGTGCGCGTTGACGTACTGCACGTCGGACGGCGCGATGCCGCCGTTGCGCATCGCCGCCTTCATGGCGCGGTACGCCCCGTCATGGCCCTCTGCCGGCGCCGTGATGTGGTGCGCGTCGCCGGACATGCCGTAGCCGACCACCTCACCATAAATCTTCGCGCTGCGGCGCTGGGCATGCTCCAGCTCCTCCAGCACCACGATGCCGGCGCCCTCACCCATGACGAAGCCGTCGCGGTCGCGGTCCCACGGGCGGGAGGCGGCGGCCGGGTCGTCGTTGAAGGCGGTGGACAGCGCGCGCGAGGCGCAGAACCCGGCGATGCCCAGCGGGTTGACGGCAGCCTCGGCGCCGCCCGCAACCATCACGTCGGCGTCGCCCAGCGTGATCAGCCGGGCCGCGTCGCCGATCGCGTGCACGCCCGTGGCGCAGGCGGTGACGACGGAGTGGTTCGGCCCCTTGAAGCCGTAGCGGATCGAGACGTGGCCGGAGACCAGGTTGATCAGCGAGGCGGGGATGAAGAAGGGCGACAGCCGCTTGGCCTTGCCTTGGGCGACCAGCAGCGACGCCTCGTAGATGGTGTGCAGCCCGCCGATGCCGGAGCCGATCATCACCCCGGTGGCGCAGCGGTCGTCCTCCTCCTGCGGCAGCCAGCCGGAGTCCTCTACCGCCTCGACGGCGGCGACCATGCCGAGATGGATGAAGCGGTCCATCTTCTTCTGGTCCTTGACCGGCACCCACTCGCCGAGGTCGAGGCCGCCGTCGGCACGGGTGCCAGGCGGCACCTGGCCGGCGACCTTGGCGGTCAGCTCGGCGGTGTCGAACGACTGGATGGCGCGGATGCCGGAATGGCCCTCGACCAGCCGTTTCCAGACACGGGGCACGCCGACCCCAAGCGGGCAGGCGATGCCCATACCCGTCACCACCACGCGCCGCATGCCAGGGACCCTCCCGCTCATCGCCAGCAACCCGAAGGACCTGGGATCAGGCGGTCTTCTGCTTCTCGATGTAGTCGATGGCGTCCTTCACGGTGCCGATCTTCTCGGCCGCGTCCTCGGGGATCTCCACGCCGAAGGCCTCCTCGAACGCCATCACCAGCTCGACCGTGTCGAGGCTGTCGGCGCCGAGATCGTCGATGAACGAAGCCTCCGGGGTGACCTTGCTCTCTTCGACGCCGAGGTGCTCCACCACGATCTTCTTAACCTTGTCGGCGATCTCGCTCATCTCAGTGCTCCAAATCCTGTCAGGCGCGGTAGGGGAGTGGCGGCGCGGAAGGCTCCGGTCGCCTCCAAACGGGGCAAGCGGGGCGCTTAGCATGGTTTGTCGACGTGCGCCAAGGCGGCTCGCCCTAGGTCTGGCCAGCTACACCGCGAGGTAGCGCCGGTGCGCGTCGGCGTCCGCCTCCAGCGCGGCGATGCTGCCGGTCCACACCACGCGGCCGCTTTCCAGCACCACCGCCTGCGACGCCACGCGGGCGGCGAAGTGCAGGTTCTGCTCGGCCAGCAGGATGCTGAGCCCCTCCGCCTGCAACGCCGTGATCGCGTCGGCCATCTGCTCCACGATCAGCGGCGACAGGCCCTCGCTGGGCTCGTCCAGCAGCAGCAGGCGCGGGTTGCCCATCAATGTGCGGGCGATGGTCAGCATCTGCTGCTCGCCGCCGCTCATGCGCCCGCCGGGCCGCGCCCGCATCGCGCCGAGGTTGGGGAACAGCGCGAACAGCCGCTCCGGCGTCCAGGGGGCGAGGCCCGTGCGCGGCTGCTGCCGGCCGATGTCGAGGTTCTCCATCACCGTGAGTTCGGGGAAGATGCGCCGCTCCTCCGGCACGTAGCCGAGGCCGAGCTGCGCCCGGCGGAACGACTCGACGCGGGCGATGTCCTGGCCGGCGAAGCGCACGCTGCCGCTGGCCGGGCGCACCATGCCGATCAGCGACTTCATGACCGTACTCTTGCCGGCGCCGTTGCGCCCGAGCAACACCGACACCTCGCCAGCGCCGACGCCGAACGCCACGTCGTGCAGGATGTGCGCCTGGCCGTAGAAGCTGTTGAGCGCGGTGACTTCCAGCATCAGGATCGCCTTTCTTCTCCTCCTCCCCTTGCGGGAGGAGGCTGGGTGGAGGGGTGGCCACGCCAACCACCTCACGCGCGGCCCCCCTCATCCCAGCCCTCTCCCGCAAGTGGAGAGGGAGAAGCGTCAGTGGCCGCCGCTGGTGCTGCCGGTGCCGAGGTAGATCGCCCGCACCCTGGCGTCGGCCTTGATCGCGTCGCCGCCGCCGGCCGCGA
>CAXSFF010000572.1:0-3444 GCA_964236035.1 uncultured Acetobacteraceae bacterium | reverse complement strand
GGCCGCATCGACCTCGGCCTGGGTCGCGCGCCCGGCGGCGACCCGCGCACCTCCCACGCGCTGCGCCGCGACCCCGAGGCCGCCGACAGCTTCCCGCACGATGTGATGGAATTGCAGGCGCTGCTGGCGGAGACGCAGCCGGGGCAGGCGGTGCAGGCGATCCCCGGCGCCGGGTCGAACGTGCCGCTGTGGATTTTGGGTTCCAGCCTGTTTGGGGCACAGTTGGCCGCGCATCTCGGCCTGCCGTTCGCGTTCGCCTCCCACTTCGCGCCCGACGCGCTGCGGCAGGCGCTGCAAATCTACCGCGCCCGCTTCCGCCCATCGGCCCAGCTGGACCGCCCGCACGCCATGGTGGGCGTCAACGTGATCGCCGCCGACACGGACGCGGAGGCGCGCCACCTGTTCACCTCGGCGCAGCAGAGCTTCACCAACCTGTTCCGCGGCACCCGCGGCAAGCTGCTGCCGCCGATCGCCGACATCGAGACCTACTGGTCGCCATCGGAAAAGCAGCAGGCGATGGGCATGCTGGCCTGTTCCTTCGTGGGGTCCGCCGAGACGGTGCGGCGCGACCTCGCCGGCTTCCTCGACGAGACGGGCGCCGACGAGCTGATGGTCGCCGCCGCCATCCACGACCCGGCGGCGCGCAAGCGGTCCTACGAGATCCTGGCCCAGGTTGGCGCCGCGCTCACCCTGGAGACGGTCGCCTGATGTCGGACGAGACGCCGCCGGACAGCAAGCTCACCACCACGAAGCAGCGTTGGGCGAAGCAGGGCCGCTTCCTGACCGGGCATGTGGCACGGCCGGAGGCGGAGCGGCTGCCGCCGGGCCAGCACCTGGTGAAGGACTGGCCGGTGCTGGATTTGGGCGTGCATCCGAACGTGGCGGCGGACCGCTGGACGTTGCGGGTGTTCGGCGCGGTCGAGGAGGCGTTCACCTGGGATTGGGCTGCGTTCCGGGCGCAGGAACAGCGCCAGTCGGTGTCGGACATCCACTGCGTGACCACCTGGTCGCGCTACGACAACGCCTGGGAGGGCGTCTCCACGGCGGCGATCCTGACCGCGGCGCGCCCGCTGCCGGGGGCGGACGTGGTCGTGCTGCACAGCCACGACGGCTACGCCACCAACCTCGCCTTGGCGGATTTCGCCGCCGCGGACGCGATGCTGGTGCATTCCTGGCAGGGCCAGCCGCTGACCAGGGAGCATGGCGGCCCGGTCCGCATGCTGGTGCCGCATTTGTATCTGTGGAAAAGCGCCAAGTGGCTGCAGCGGATCGAGTTCACCGCCAAGCCTAGCCCGGGCTTCTGGGAGGTGCGCGGCTACCACGACCGCGGCGACCCATGGCTGGAACAACGCTACAGCGACGATTAGGTAGACAGTGGCGTCGCGATTCAAAGTCCGGCTGGGTCTATCCGTCCTTTCCCATCCAACCCGGACGGTCATGGACAGTTCAGACAAGCCCGGAAGCAGACATGAAGTGGTGGTTCCCCCAATCAGTTCCGAGCGCTCGGCGTAGCTCGCATTGCGCTTCGGCGATGCAGGAACTACCAGTTCGTGCCGACTTCTCATTCTGCCCCATCGGCTCGCCAGGCTGATTTTGGCTGTCTCAGCCAAACGTGTCGCGTCGCCCCAGCGCGATACCGACTACGCTTGCTTAGTTCCTGTCTGATCCGATCAAACTCGGACGTTTGCCATTCGGCATCAGACCCGCGCCGTAATTGGACGTTGCCCTAGAACTCCGTCCAACTCTCCTCGTTCGTTTGGACAGGCGCGCCGTTTGCCCGCTGTTTGATGGGAGCTTGCTTGGGTTTTGGGCGCGTGGTCGACGGCAGCTGCTTCGGCGCTTGTCGCGGGCTTTGTGCGGGGACCTTGTTCGAACCTCGGTGCATCGCCGGTGCGCTCGGGGCGTGACCAAGTTGAAACTTTCCGATCAGGTCCGACAGTTGCGTCGTTTCCTGCGACAACGAGTGAGTGGCGGCGGTCGATTGCTCGACCATCGCCGCATTTTGCTGGGTAACTTGGTCCATCTGATTTATTGCGGAGTTCACCTCCTGGAGAGCCGTCGCCTGCTCCTGGGTGCTGTGCAAGATTTGGCCGACGATGCCGTTGATATCAGCTACTTTCACCACGATCCGCTCCAACGCCTTTCCGCTTTGGTTGACGAGGTCCACGCCTGCCTTCACCTGCTGCCCCGAAGCCGAAATCAGCGCCTTGATCTCTTTGGCCGCCTCGGCCGAGCGCTGCGCCAGCGCCCGCACTTCGGATGCGACAACTGCAAAGCCGCGGCCAGCATCGCCGGCCCGTGCTGCCTCCACGCCGGCATTCAAGGCCAGCAGATTCGTTTGAAATGCGATCTCGTCGATCACGCCGATGATCTGACTGACCTGCTGTGATGATTTCTCGATGGTGCTCATGGCCTCGACGGCTTGGCCGACGACTCGCCCCGCCTGCTCGGCATCGGATTTGGCGCTTGCCACCACTGTCTGGGCATGGACGGTCCCTTCGGACGTCTTCCTGACAGTCGCGGTGATTTGGTCGAGCGCGGCCGCGGTCTCTTCCAAATTAGCCGCCTGCTGTTCGGTACGACGGGAAAGGTCGTCGGATGCGGACGATATTTCCTGTGTTCCCATATGGATGGTCTCGGCGCCCTCAGCGATCCGAGCCAGAGTCGACTGCAGATTGTCATGGGCCAAGTTGAAGTCGGCACGCAACTTCGCAAAAGCCGGGGCGAACGGCTCCTTGATGGAATGATCGAGGTTGCCGGCGGCGAGCTGTGTCAGACCCTCGCCAATATGGGTGAGGTCAGTGATGTCGGTGGCAAACTTAACGATCTTTACGACATTCTTGCTCAGGTCGAAAATCGGGTTGTAGGACGCTTGGATCCAAACCTCCTTGCCACCCTTGCCGATCCGCTTGAATGTTCCATCGACGAAATTACCGCTGTTCAGTCGGCTCCAAAATGCCTGGTACTCGGGCAAATTGGCGTAAGTGGGCTCGACAAAAAGACGGTGATGCTGGCCTTTGATCTCGTCCAGGCGATAACCGAGAAGATTTAGGAAGTTGTCGTTAGCGGTCAGGACTTCGCCAGTGGGGGTGAACTCGATGACCGCCTGCACGAGTGAAATAGCGTCGATCTTGCTTTCGAACTCCGAATTGCGCAGTTTCTCGGCCGTGACAACCGTCGCGACCTTGACGACCTTCTCCACCACGCCTTTCGCGTTCTTGACCGGGTTATAGGAGGCCTGGATCCAGAGCTCTCGTCCGCCCTTGGCGATGCGTTTGAATTCCTGTGCCTCGAACTCGCCACGACCAAGCTTCTCCCAGAAGGTCTTGTACTCAACACTGCGCGCAGCACTGGGTTCGACGAACATGCTGTGGTGCTGGCCTTTGATCTCCGACAGGCTGTAACCCAAGGCTTTGCAGAAGTTTTCATTCGCCGAAAGGATGG
>CAXSFF010000571.1:0-3450 GCA_964236035.1 uncultured Acetobacteraceae bacterium | reverse complement strand
GCGCCGTGGCCGCCGCCCACCGCAGAGCCGAGCAAGGCCCCCGTGCCGGCGCCGAGCAGGCCGCCGCCAACTGCGCGCTGGCCGGGGTCATACGGGTTGCTGCACGCGGCGAGGCCGGTCAGAAGGGCCAAGGCTGTGATCGCCCGGCCAACCGGCCGTCGCGAGGAAGAGGGGTTGTCGTTGTCCATTCTTTAAACTCCAGTCGCTACGGATGTGACCTTAGAGGCCCAGTGTGAAGCAATTATGGCGTCCCCACCGCAGTTTGGTGCTCTCGGCTTGCCATTCAACCGGCAGGGCTGTAGCGGACGATGATGGTTCTCGCCCCGAGCGCTGACGGCGCCATAAGCACGGCCGACCTGACCGCCGCGGTGCGCCGGCTCGCGCGCACCAGCGTCCTCGTGGTCGGCGACGCCATGCTGGACCGCTACGTCTATGGCGCGGTGCGCCGGGTGTCGCCGGAGGCGCCGATCCCCATCCTCAGCGTCGAGCGCGACGTCGCCATGCCCGGTGGCGCCGGCAACGTGGTGCGCAACCTCACCGCCCTCGGCGCCGCCGTGGCGTTCGTCTCCGTGGTGGGCGACGACCAGGCCGGTTCCGACCTCACGGGGCTGATCGGCGGCCAACCCAACGTCGAGCCGTGGCTGCTGGTGCAGGGCGGCCGCACCACCACCACCAAGACCCGCTACATCGCCCAGGGCCAGCAGCTGCTGCGCGCCGATCATGAGGAAACCCAGCCGATCCACGCCAAGCTGGCGGAGCGGCTGGTGCGCATCACCCAGGACGCTCTGGCGGCGACCACCGTCACCGTGCTGTCGGACTACGGCAAGGGCGTGCTGGCCGGCGACGTGCCGGCGCGGATCATCGCCGTGGCCCGCGCCACCGGCCGCCGGGTGATCGTGGACCCGAAAGGCTCGGACTACAGCCGCTACGCCGGCGCCGACATCATCACCCCCAACCGGCGCGAGCTGGTCGAGGCCACGGGGATGCCGATCGAGACGGAGGCGCTGCTGGTCACGGCGGCCCGGTGGCTGCGCGACGCCCACGGCTTCGGCGCCGTGCTGGTGACGCGCGCCGAGGACGGCATGACGCTGCTCGAAGGTGACGAGGTGCACCATTTCCCCGCCGAGGCGGCCGACGTGTTCGACGTGTCCGGCGCCGGCGACACCGTGGTCGCCGCATTGGCGGCGGCGCTGGCGGCGGGCCTCGCCTTGCCGATGGCGGTGCGCATCGCCAACATCGCGGCGGGCGTCGTGGTGGGCAAGGTCGGCACCGCCGTGGCGCGCGAAAGCGACCTGCTGGCCGCACTGTCGCCGCAGGGTGGGGCGCTGCGCAAGGTGGTCACCCGCGAACAGGCCTCCGAACAGGTGGAGCGCTGGCGGCAGCGCGGCTGGCGCACCGGGTTCACCAACGGCTGCTTCGACCTGCTGCATCCCGGCCACATCCACCTGCTGGAGCAGGCGCGCAGCCAGTGCGACCGCCTGGTGGTGGGGCTGAACTCCGACGCCAGCGTGGCGCGGCTGAAGGGCCCGACCCGGCCGGTGCAGCATGAGGCCGCCCGCGCCGCCGTCCTGGCCAGCACGGCCGCGGTCGACCTGGTGTGCATCTACGACGAGGACACCCCGGAGGCGACGCTGCAAGCCCTGCGCCCCGAATTGCTGGTCAAAGGCTCGGACTACACCATCGACGGTGTGGTGGGCGCGGCGTTCGTGCAAAGCTACGGCGGCCGCGTCATGCTGGCTGAATTGCTGCCTGGGTTCTCCACCACCGCCACCGTGCAGCGCCTGCGCAGCGTCTGAGGAAGTTCCGCCATGCCTGACGTGCCCGATTATGCACTGCCGCCTACCGAACAGCTGGATTGTGTCGGCACGCCGGACCTGCGCCGGGTCGGCGTGCATCCCGACCACTGGTATCCGCTGGCCTGGTCGCGCGAGCTGAAGCCCGGCGCCACCTACGCCGCGCATTTCGCCGGCGACCCGGTCGTGCTGGTGCGGCCCAAGTCCGGCCCTGTGTTCGCGCTGGAGGACCGTTGCGCCCATCGCCAGGTGCCGCTGTCCAAGGGCGTGGTGGAGGGCTGCGCCGTGCGCTGCTGCTACCACGGTTGGACCTACGACGGCACTGGCAGCTGCATCGACGTGCCGTACCTCGGCAAGGGCAAGCTGCCCAACGGCGTGCGCGCCTACCCGTGCCAGGAGCAGGACGGGCTGATCTTCGTCTGGCCCGGCGCGCTGGACCGGGTGACGCCGCTGCCGCCGCTCGGCTCCGCCGCTGACCCGGCTTTCAAGACGCGGCGCTTCGGCAAGCCCGTGAACTGCCACTACAGCTTCATGCACGAGAACCTGATGGACATGAACCATCAGTTCCTGCACCGCCGCCAGATGGGCCAGATCGCGCCGCGCTTCCTCGGCCGCCGCACCGGCGACGGCTGGCTGGAGTGCGACTACACCTTCGCCCGCACCGGCGGCCGGCAACCCTTGGGCGAGGCCGCCATCCTCGGCCGCCGCCGCGGCGTCTCCACCAAGCCGCGCGACCTGATGACGATCCGCACCCAGTACCCGTACCAGACGCTGAAGATCTGGACCTCGGGTGACGAGCCGGTGATGGACCTGTGGATCGCCTACGTGCCGCTGGATGCCGAGCAACGGGTCAACCGCACGTTCGGCCTGCTGTCGATCCGCAAGCCGAAGATCCCCGGCCTGCTGGAGATGGGCTGGCCGGCGCTGGTCTGGTTCACCGAACGCATCTTCGCCGAGGACCGCGCCATCGTCGAGATGGAGCAGGCCGCACATGACCGCCAGGGTTCCGACTGGAACCAGGAGGTGTTCCCGGTGATCCGCGACCTGCGCGCGCTGCTGTCGGCCAGCGGCGTGCCGATCGACGGCCAAGCTACTCGGCCCGCAAGGCAGCCCGCAGCGACGCCGTGATCATCGGGTCCTCCATCGCCGCCAGCCGGCTGGCGGCGATGGTGGCGAAGCGGTGCAGCAGGCCGCGCCGCCGGGCTGGGGACAGCGGATGCGCCGGCGCCGGGCGGATCACCTCCGCCTCGTAGCCGCTGGCGACGATGATGCCGGTTTCGTCCGGCAGCAGTTCGAGCGGGAAGGCGTCGTCGACCGCGAAGTACAGCGCGTCGCTGAACTCACGGTATTCGGGCCATTTCAGGTCGGTCAGGAAGTCCCGCGGCCCCGACTTCACCTCGATGCAGGCGAAGCCGCCATCCGGGCGCAGGGCCATCAGGTCGGCGCGGCGGTTGTTGGGCAGCGGCATCTCGTGCAGGGCCACCCAGGCCAGTTGGCGGCACAACGCGGCGGCGGCGCGGCGGATCGCCAGTTGTCGCTCGGGCAGGGAGATATCCACGGCCGTGTTATAGCGCCTAGGGAACACAGAGGGAACTTGGCAGATCGGGAGAAGCCGATAGTGTCCCGATTTGAAATCCGGCTAAATCTGTCCGTCCGC
>CAXSFF010000570.1:0-3450 GCA_964236035.1 uncultured Acetobacteraceae bacterium | reverse complement strand
ACGGTGTAGGCGGTGTAGAAGTCGCCGCCGACCAGGAACCAGGTGACCCAGGTGCCGAACTGCCGCCCGCCCAGGCCCCATTCGTCGAGGTGCGCCGCCTGCGCCGGGCGCCGCCAGCGCGAGGCCATGAAGCCGATCACCGTGACCAGCGCGAAGAAGCCGAGGAAGACGCCGAGCGCCGTCCAATCGATAGTGGCGGGGATGGGGTTCATGGCTTGCTGCTCCGCCAGACGATCCAGATCAACAGCGAGGTAAGCGGCACCCAGGCCAGTTGGTACCAGTAGAAGAACGGGAAGCCGAACAGCTCGGGGCTGCGGAAGTTATAGAACGGCACCCAGAGCAGGCCGATGAACGGCAACAGCAGCAAGAGCCACATCCGGCGGTCCTCCCCAGCGGCCGGCACGGAGGCCGGTTCTCGTTAATGGGCCGGATATTGCCGAACGGGTGCGGTTTGTCGAGGGCGAGGCGCTGCCATAACCGTCATTGCGAGGAGCGCTTGCGACGAAGCAACCGAGGAGCCACGCGGCAAGTTCTCGTCGCGCGGCCCTGGGTTGCCACGTCGCCAAGCGGCTCCTCGCAATGACGGCTGGGAGCTTTCAGTCCAGGCTGGCCGCCAATGCCGACGCCATTTGGCGGGCGAAGGCGGCCGGGTCGCGCGGGGGTTCGCCGTCCTGCACGCGGGCCAGGTCCAGCAGCATGCCGGGCGCGTCGTCCAGCTCCGTGCGCCCGGCCAGCGTGCGGATCAGCGGATGGCGCGGGTTGATCTCCAGCACCGGCAGCGAGGCGCCGAACGCGCGGCCCGCCCGCTTCAGCAGCCGCTGCATCTGCAGGTCCGGCCCAGCGGCGGCAGCGGCCAGCACGACGGCGCTGTCCACCAGGCGGTCGGTGGCGCGCACGTCCGCGACTTGCCCGGCCAGCACCGTCTTCAACGCCGCCAGCAGGCCCTCGACATCGGCCGGCTCCTCCACCTCGCCTTCAAGCGCCAGCTTGGACAGGTCGGCGTCGCCCTGGGTGATGCTGCGGATCGGCTTGCCCTCGAAATCGGCCATCCGCTCCGGCCAGAACGCGTCGACCTGGTCGGCCAGCAGCAGCACCTCCACCCCACGGGCGCGGAAGCCTTCGAGCTGCGGCGACTTCGCCAGCGCGTCCGTGTCGTCGCCGACCAGGATGTAGACCGCTTCCTGCCCCTCTTTCATCCGCGCCACGTACTCGGGCAGCGAGATCCAACCCTGCTGCGCCGAGGAGCGGAACCGCAGCAGCTGCGCCAAGTCGGCGCGATGCTCCACGTCTTCCCACAGCCCCTCCTTCACGATGGAGCCGAAGTTGGTCCAGAACCCGGCGTACGACTCCGCGTCCTTCGCCTTGCTTTTAAGCTCCGTCAGCACCCGGTTGGTGACGGCCTTGCGGATGCGCGCCAGCACGGGCGTCGCCTGCAGCATCTCGCGCGAGACGTTCAGCGGCAGGTCCTCCGTGTCCACCACCCCCGTCACGAAGCGCAGCCACGGCGGCAGCAGCCCGGCCTCGTCGGTGATGAACATGCGGCGCACGTGCAGCCGCAGCCGGCTCTCGCGCTGGCCCTCGACGGCCTCGAACGGCTTGGAGCTGGGGATGAACAGCAGGGCGGTGAACTCCATCGCCCCCTCCGCCCGCCAATGCAGCGTCGCCCACGGCTCGTCCCAGTTGTGGCTGACGTGGCGGTAGAACTCGGTGTACTGCTCCTCGGTGATCTCGCTCTTCGGCTTGCGCCACAGCGCCGTGCCCTCGTTGGCGGCCACGTCCTTGCCGTCGCGCGCCACCGTGATCGGCACGGTGATGTGGTCGGCCCACTTGCGGATCACCGTCTCCAGCCGGTACGGCTCCAGGTACTCGTCGGCGTCGGGCTTCATGTGCAGCACGATGGTGGTGCCGGGCTCCTCGCGCGTGGCCGGCGCCATGGTGTAGTCGCCGCGCCCCTCCGACGCCCACAGCCACGCCGCCTCCGACCCGGCGGCGCGCGAGGTCACCTCGACCCGGTCCGCCACCATGAACGCGGAGTAGAACCCCACGCCGAACTGCCCGATCAGGCTCGGCCGCTCCTCCGGCTTGGCATCCGCCAGCGACTGCCCGAACGCCCGCGTGCCGGAGCGCGCGATGGTGCCGAGGTTCTGCGCCAGCTCGTCCTTGGCCATGCCGATGCCAGGATCGGAGAACGTCAGCGTGCGCGCGGGCTTGTCCGGCACGATGCGCACGCTGGCGTTCTCGGGCAGGGCGAGCGCCGGGTCGGTGAGGGCGGCGAAGCGGCGGCGGTCGATGGCGTCGGCGGCGTTGGCGACCAGCTCGCGCAGGAAGATTTCGCGGTCGGAGTACAGCGCGTGCACGACCAGGTCGAGCAGCCGCCCCACCTCGGCGCCGAACTCGTGCCGCTCGACGGTTTCCGTTTCGCTCATCGTACTCTCCTATGCGTCATCACGGCGGCGATATGCTGGGTCCGCGGCTGCTTGACAACCTGATGACGCGCGGTTGTCTTGCCAAGTTGGATGCCGCATACCCTTGGTGCGACATGAACCAGATCAGCGCCCCCGACCAGGCTCCCGACCAGAGCTTGGCGGCCTCGCAACGCCGCTGGGTGGTGCTGTCCATCCTGCTCGGCGTCATCCTGTCCAACCTCGACAGCGCCATCGCCAACATCGCCCTGCCGACCATCGCCCGCGAGCTGGCGGCGAGCGACGCCGCGACCGTATGGGTGGTGAACGGCTACCAGCTCGCCACCACGGTCTGCCTGCTGCCGGTCGCGGCGTTGGGCGGCATCCTGGGCTTCAAGCGGGTCTACACCTTCGGCCTGGTCGTGTTCGGGCTCGCCTCGCTGGCCTGCGCGTTGTCGCCCACGCTCGGCGCCTTGGTCGGCGCGCGCATAGTGCAGGGCGTCGGCAGCGCCTGCCTGGCGGCACTCGGCCCCGCCCTGATCCGCAGCGTCTACCCGCGCGCCAACATCGCCAGCGGGCTGGCGCTGGTCGCGCTGTCGGTGGCGGTGTCCAGCGCGGTCGGCCCGACCGTCGCCGCGCTGATCCTCTCGGTCGCCACCTGGCCGTGGCTGTTCCTGGTCAACCTGCCGGTGTGCCTGCTCCTCACCCCGCTGTTCATCGCCAAGGCGCCCGCCAGCCCGCGCAGCGGCGGCTCGCTCGACTGGGTCGGCACCGTGCTCAGCGCCGTGGCGCTGGGCCTGGTGGTGGTGGGCGTGGACGGCCTGGGCGACGCGCGCATCGGCGCCGCCGTCGCCGAGATCGTCGCCGGGCTGGCGGTCGGCGCGATCCTGGTGTGGCAGCAGCGCTCGCGCCGGGACCCGCTGTTGCCGCTGGACCTGCTGCGCTTCCCGCTGATCGCGCTGTCGGTGGTCACGTCGATCTGCTCCTATGCCACGCAGATCCTGGCCTACGTGTCGCTGCCGTTCCTGTTCCAGACGGTGATGCACCG